>CAZXIB010000041.1:0-8894 GCA_964639815.1 uncultured Thomasclavelia sp.
GATATACAAAATGGTGATGTCGATGGCTACTTCACCTATCCTGATGATGAATTTGAAGTAGCGTCGATATGTATCAATAATGAGACCGGCGAGATTGTTGGCATCTTGGGTGGTCGAAACTACTCCTATGGTGGTGAGCTCTTGTTTAATCACGCCACCGACCAATACAACCAACCAGGCTCTTCGATAAAACCGCTACTTGAATATGCATTGGCCTTTGAGTATTTGGGCTGGGCGACTAGTCACGTAGTTACCGACCAGCCACTAATATGGGCGGGTACTGATGTCATAGTAACCAACTCCACTAACACCTATGCTGGTGAGTTGACTCTACTTGATGCAGTTGGTACTTCATTAAATACCCCGGCCATCCAGACCCTACAAGAGGTCATTGATGAGATTGGTTCAGCTCAAGTTGTCGAGTATCTCAATGCTTTAGGTTTTGACGTCACACTAGAAGACTTCAACCTCCAATACGCCATCGGTGGTTCGACCTTCTCGGTTTCATGCTTACAATTAGCTAGTGCTCAAGCGACAATGATGAATGGTGGGGTACGCGTCGAACCACATACCGTCCTCAAGATTGAGTTCTTGAATGGCAATGACACTATTGAACCGGAATATGAATCAACAGAAGTCATATCAGAAGCAGCGGCTTACCTAGTCACGGAGCTTCTCTACAGCAACGTCCATGGTGGTTATGCCAACCTCATGAGCATTCTAGCCGATAGCTATGCCACATATGCTAAGACTGGTACAACCGACTGGGGCAGTGATGGTACAGCTTATGGCATCCCTACAGGTACAGCTCGTGATGGATGGATGGTTGGATCGACCAGCGAATACACCGTAGCAACCTGGGTTGGCTATGATAGTTATGATAGTAGTTCCGGTTCCAATGGTTACTATCTGAGTAACAGTAAATACTTACTCAACATCCAAGGTAAGGTGACCAATCTGATACTGGATCAGACAGTTGAATCCTTCGGTACGCCAAGTGCCGTAGAACAACCCTCAACGGTATCGGAGATAGAGCACATCTTAGGCACCTTCCCCTATGCCTATGTCATTGAAGGCATGAACGAGTCCCTAATCACTACAGGTCTCATTAAGACGGAAGAGCTAGAGAATATGGTCGATGCTTCAGATAACCTCACTGTATATGATATGGACACTGATGGTTTCAGTGCTATCGTTGGTGCCAACGGCACACTTACCATTGAATGGCCAACCTACCCCGATGAAGATCAGCTCACAGTAGCCGATAGTACGATGGACATAAGTCTCTATGACTCTGATGGCGAATTACTCAAAGAAGCTACTGGAACTAGGTTGTTTGATTACTCGTGGTTGTTTGGAGCGGTACGATATAAAGCCGACTTGATAGTCGATGGGGAGGTAGTCGAGACAATAGTCTCGAGCACGGAATCGACGGTTCAGTACTACACTTATAGTGGTCTATCGCGTGGCGATACAGTAGAAGTCTGTGGCTACTATGGCTACGAAGATGCTGAAAGTGGCGTTGGTTCTAATCAAGTCTGTGTGGTCGTGGCAGTTGTCGCTGATGGCGGGACCGTCACAGACGACAGTGACCTTGAGCTTACGATTACTGGCCCAACCTCAGCTAGTGCTGGCTCCTCTGTAAGCTTCTCAGCATCCGTCTCTAACCTCTCTTCTAGTAGCTCTGGCACCTATACTTGGATTATCACTTATGATTCTGAGACAGTAGAGCTATCTGGTAGCAGTATCAGCTATACCTTCGCTAACTCTGGCACCTATGACATAGTTTGCTATTACGATGAGGGTATGTTGTCGCTGAGTAGTCGACGAACGTTGCGCGTAACCTAATAAACACCAAAACAAAAGACCGTGGAGTACAAATCTACGGTCTTTCTTTTAGTGTAGTTAGATGAGTTTTAAGCAGTCGCTTCTTCCTTAGTAATGAAGCCAACAACTTCAATGTTGACGGCCTTAGCTTTAATGCCGGTCATTTCTAGGATGTGGTCGTATATCTCTTTTTGTAAAGACCCACATACCTTAGCGACATTGGCGCCTTGGTTGACCTTGACATTGACATCGACAATCAGCTCATCATTCTTCTGTTTGACTCGACAGGTATCACTGTCTTTTTTTAAGGCATAGGCTCCTTTGACATTACGTATTGAAGTCATAGCGATGCTACCGATGGCTTCTAGACTCATCATTGCCTTACCCATATTGGGATCATCGCCTAATTGATAATACTCATTTCCCACTTATTTTCCTCCATTCAGTTATTTATCCTTAAACCTTTGGGATACTTATTCTTTAGTATCCCTTTAGATATTTTACCATAACCTAAAGGTAATCCGCGATATGTTACTAGGTAGATGCCATCCACTCTATCCGTCTTTATCTCTAAACCACGTAAATAAGTATCATACATCGCATCATCAATCTCTAAGATATTTTTATGGTGATAACGCAAGGCATAAACCCTGAAGAAACCATGGGCCATTTCAAAACTCTTACCTTTATAGGCGCCCACAGGTATCCCCTGCCGTAAAACGCCAGTACCTAAGTCTGGTAGTGGCATTAATGAAAGATAATATCTATCGCGGCACTTATAGAGGTAGTACTTATCGATATCGATAAGACTATCTACGATATCACAAACATTTTTATCGTCTATCTCTTTAAGATAGTTAAGCGAGGAAGTCCTTGGATCACCATCATTTCTTTTGTGTAGTAATGCCATAAACTGACCTTCACTACCATCACTAAAGCTTAGTAACCTCATATCAATTAGTTCCATGTCGCTATGCCGTCTTAAAAGAGCATAGACATTATCTTGGTTTTCCTCTCTAGAAAAAGTACAGGTACTATATAAAAGATAACCGTCAGACTTAAGGGTCTTATAGCCATCATCCAAGATGGTAGATTGTAGTTTAGCAAGTCTTAACACATCGCTATATTTTAGATTTTCTACTATCTCTTTATACTTACGAGCCATACCCATACCAGAACACGGGGCATCAATAATGACTAGGCCAGCTTTCCCCTCTAGCGTTTCTGCAAGCTCGCTAGTCCTTTTAGTCGTGACAATGACATCAGATAAGCCCAAGCGTTCGATATTACTGAGCAGAGCTTGAGCGCGCGTCTTGTCTATTTCGTTAGCGATGATAAGGCCCTTTCCTTTTGTCTTTATGGCGATATCAATGGTCTTACCACCAGGGGCGGCACACATATCAACTATAAGGCCATAATCCTTATCTGGTAAAAGGTCGATAGCCTTTGCGGCACTTTCTTCTTGGGGGTATATAAGACCTAAGATATAGGCTTTCTGTTTGCCGATATCAGCGCCTTCATAAGTATAAGAAAGCTCGGCTATGGTACTCTTACGATAGCTAAGCGATAATGACCATTTAAGGTCTTCCTCATTTCCTAACAGGGTGTTTAATGCAAAAGCTTTAGAAGGCGCTTCACTAAGGGCTTTAATCTCTTTACCAGCATCTTCTTTAAAGACAGTTTTTAAGATGTCAAAGTATGTGCTCGACTTCATTTGGCTGTTCTTTAGCGACCTTTAAATCACGGAATAATTGAGTACTTAGCTCGTCAAGACTAGCGAAACAAATAACGTCTCTTATCCTATCGGTGAAGTAAACATATATGTCTTTTCCGTATATATCCTCGTCAAAGTCAATGATATGGACTTCCAAGCTTAAATCGTTGTCTAGGGATATTGTTGGGTTGTAGCCAATATTAATCATAGCCTTATAGATGACACCTTCGACTTTACAATAGCCGATATAAACGCCAACCTTAGGGTATATTATCTCTTCATCAAGGGCTAAGTTAGCCGTTGGAAAACCAATATCATGTCCATTGCGTTTACCATGTACGACTTCTCCACTGACAAAGTAGGTATAACCTAGTAGAGTGTTAGCTAGTCTTATATCCCCTTCTTCTATAGCTCTTCTAACACGCGTTGAGGATATCTTTTCATTTTCATATAAGATTTCATCGACGATGATTACATCGTATAAATCTTTAGCACTCTCCTTTAAGCTATAGGCATCGCCTTGACCCTTATAACCATAGCGAAAGTCAAAACCACAGACAAGTGCTTTTATAGGTAGTCGCTTTAAGACGTGTTCAAAGAAATCATTCTTATCCATGCGACAGAGATTCATCGTAAAAGCTATGACGATAATATCGTCGATACCCATAGCCTCAGCTATCTTTAATCTATCCTCATAAATTTGTAAGTGTTGGTGTTTTTGTCCCGTTATAACGTCTTTAGGGTCTGGGGCAAAGCTAATCATAACACTGCGAGCATTGTGTAGCCCAGCTAGCTCGATAGTCTTTTCAAGTAAGGCTTGGTGACCACGATGCAGACCATCAAAATAGCCAATACAGGCTACGATGTCTTCTATATCAATGGTCATATCCTCCTTTAAGTAATAACGCATCAAAAAAGTCCTCTTAAACTGCGATATGGCCCTTCTGCTGTCTTTTTATAAATGGCTAGTACTTCCTTTTTATGAACGATGAGAACTTTTTCAGCGTCACTATTTATAAAGATACGCTTGCCGTTTTTTATATCAGCAGGATTATCATACTCGACGACTTCGTATAGCGGTGATAAAACCTCATATAAACTGTGAGCGGTGTACTTGCCTTCTAGAATATCTTCATACTTATCACAATCAGTAATCCTGACATTACCAACACGCGTTCTTTCTAAATCAACTAAAGTTCCTATCATCCCTTTTATCGCCAGCATATCCCTAACTAAAGCCCTAATATATGTTCCAGCCGACACGCTACAACGGAAAGTAAAACCTTCATCGCTGTAATCTAAAAGTTCAATATCTGAGATTGTTACTGGTCGCTTAGGTATGTCAACTGGGATGGCTTTTCTTTGATACTCATAGAGTTTCATGCCATCAACCTTAATAGCTGATGTCAAGGGTGGCTCTTGGGTATAAGTGCCTATAAAGCCCTTTAATAATCCTTCAAGTTCTTCCTTGCTCAAGGGCTTATAGTCTTCTTTTTTGACGATGTTTCCCTCTTTATCAAGGGTATCGGTCTCATAACCATATTCAACACTTGCAATGTATTCCTTATCAGTGCCTGACAAAAATTGGTTAGCCTTAGTAGCCTTATCAACTAGGATAATCATGACACCCTTAGCCATAGGGTCTAGCGTACCAGTATGACCAATAGTTTTGGTCGCAAAGACCTTTCTTAGACCAAAGCAGACGTCGAATGACGTCATACCTGGGGCTTTATTTAGATAAATGACGCTGCTCATGGGGACATTATACCACCATAAACAGCGTCTTTGATTCTATTCGACGGGAATAACTGAGCCTCCAAACTGCTCGAGGATGAATTCTTTTACTTCATCGCTTTTAAGGACTTCAACCAAAACCTGTATTTTCTCGCTTTCAAGGTCTTCACTGCGGCATGCGATGATGTTTACGTATGGGTTATCTTCATCAGCGCTCTCTAAGATTAGCGCATCATCAATCGGACTTAAACCAGCACCTAAGGCATAGTTACCATTAATAGCGAACAAGTCACCATCTTCATTGGCATAGGCCGTAGTAACAAGCTCTGGATTGACCTCCTCAAAGACTAGACCCAAGGGATTATCAACGATGTCATCGACTGTTGCATCAAGAATATCGACATCATCACTAAGAGTGATAAGACCGGCTTCTTCTAGAATTGATAAGATGCGTCCATGATCGGCAACAGAGTTAGAGATAATGACTCTAGCCCCCTCGGGTATCTCATCGATAGAACTTATGCCATTAGCGTAGATGCCAAATGGTTCGATATGGATTGCCCCAGCATTTACGAGGTCGTAACCATACTCTTCTAACTCATTTTCAAAGAATGGCAAATGTTGGAAGTAGTTGGCATCGACATCACCACTATCAAGCGACATATTGAAGATATAGTAGTTATCCAAAATCTCAATTTCTAGGGTGTAACCGCGCTCTTCTAATAAAGACTTGGCAAACTCTAAGATGGTCGCATGGGGCTCAGCTGTGGCTGCTACGGTGATAGTCGTATCAGCTTCACTGGTTTCTGTGCTACAAGCACTAAGGGCTAGTAGCGATAAACTGATTAGTAAGATAATAAACTTTTTCATTTCTCCTCCTCTTACCTCTTATCTAAAGAACGGGCGAGCTTATCGCCAACGATTTGTATCAAAAAGACAATCACAACAATCAATAATGTCGATACCAACATCAACATCTCATTGCGTCTAACTAAACCATATTGATAGGCCTCATAGCCTAAGCCCCCAGCGCCGATGGCTCCAGCCATAGCACTATACGACACGAGATTAATGGCGGTAAGGGCAATGCTGGAGATAAGTGCTGGCTTACTTTCGGGTATTAAGACGCGCAAGATAATGTCGCGTGTATTAGCTCCTAGAGCTTTAGCAGCTTCAATTACACCCTTATCAACTTCACCAAAGGCAATGACAACCATCCTAGCAAAAAATGGTGTAGCGCTAACGACAAGAGCCGGTACAGCAGCCTTAGTACCGATAACGCTACCAGTCAAAAATCTTGTCACAGGCGTCATCCAGATAATCAAGATTAGATATGGTATCGACCTTAGGATGTTGACCAAGGCATCCATGATACGATTAATGACATAAAGCGGGCCACCGGTAGATGTTAAGATGCGACTGCTACCACTAGTAATGAAAATGACAACGCCAACTAAAGAACCTAAGACAACAGAAAAGGCCAGTGGTACAAAGGTAAGATAAATTGTCTCGTATAAGGCTTCTAAGATATTTTCTAGCATTCTATACCACCTCCACTTTCACACCGCGCCCATTAAAGGCATCAATGACTTTTGCGATATCGTGACGTTTGGCGACATGGATATACATAACGCCTAAGGGGCCAAATTGCGTCGTTTTAATATTGGCACTGACAATATTAAGTGGTACAGCTACGGCTTCCATAACTTCATATATAATTGGCCGCTCACTAGTACTATCAGTAAAAGAAAGACGTAAAAGATGCCCCTCGGGATAACGTCTTTTCAAACTCTCAGCCATCCGCTTTACATCAAGTCCCGTATCAACTGTCTGAACAAGATTCTTAGTAAGGTCAGCCTTGGGATTAGAAAAGACCTCTTCGACCGAGCCAACTTCTACAACTTGACCATTTGCCATAACAGCCGACTTATGACATATCTTTTGGACGTTTTCCATTTGGTGGGTAATCATAACGATGGTTAAACCGTAATCCCTATTGATAGAAGCTAATAAGTCTAAGATGTCTTCAGTCGTCTTGGGGTCAAGAGAACTAGTTGCCTCATCACAAAGCAGTATCTTAGGTCTCAACACCAATGCCCTAGCAATAGCGACACGTTGTTTCTGACCACCAGATAAGGCGCTGGGATAGGCGTCTAATTTATCGGCTATACCTAAGTTTTCTGCCATCTCCTTAGCTCTTTTAAGCCGTTCTTTCTTATCAACCTTCGCTAGTTTAAGTGGAAAAGCTATGTTCTCTAAGACGCTCTTCGACCATAAGAGATTGAAATGTTGGAAGATCATGCCGATGTCTCGACGCTTAACTCTTAGTGCTTGTCCTTTTAGCTTGGTGATGTCTTCATCGTCAATGTAGATAGCACCGGAATCAACGGTCTCTAGCTTATCTATCATCCGTATAAGCGTTGACTTACCAGCCCCTGAATAGCCAACGATGCCAAATATCTCTCCATCAGCTATATCTAGACTGACATGGTCAACAGCCTTTATATCACCATAGGTCTTTGATACATCTTGGATGCTTATCATACTTACCCCCTAAACAATAAAAGCCACCCCTAAGGGCGACTTTGACTTCGCGTTACCACCTTATTTCGTGTCTATCGACACCTCATCGAGTACCATCATACTCTAGCGCTATAACAGGCGCCCCTGTCCATCCCTAATATCGAGACAGCCACTCCGAGACCATCTTCCTGTAGGTCTGCTTATCCTTTTTCACCAGCCAAGGACTCTCTAAGAAGTCATCACCACAGTACTCTTCTCTTCTCTGTATTTAAGGCAATAATACCGTCTCATCTCACTCGTGTCAATAATAGATTGGCAATTAATATCTCATGTGCTATCATCCTTCACATGAGCATCAGAAAAGTATTGGCCAATATTCGTAAGGCTGACGAAGACTTTGGCATGATAGAAGATGGCGATGTCATTGGTATAGGTGTTAGTGGTGGCAAAGACTCTAATCTTCTGCTATACTGCATGCACCTTTATCAATACCTCGCCAAAAACACTTTCCACAAAGAATTCAAGATTATCGGCATCCACATTGACCTTAACTTTGGCGAAGAAGACTTTAATGAGATAGTAAAGTGGTTTGAACCCTACGATATAGAGATACATTCTGAACCTTCACTTGTCGCAGATATCTTGGCTAAGTATCCTAAAAATGGCAAGATTATGTGCAGTCGTTGTTCGACGCTTAAAAAAGGTGCGGTTATAAGAGAAGCTAAGAAGTGTGGCTGTAATAAGGTTGCCTTCGCCCATCACTTTGATGATGCGATGGAGACCCTACTACTAAACATGATATATGGCGGACGCATGGCAACATTTGACCCAATGATGCATCTAGACGAGCAAGACATCACCTTTATAAGACCCTTTGTATACGCTTATGAGAAGGATGTAAAGAAAGCTATTAAAGAAGTGAATCTACCAAGAATTAAGAGTGGTTGTCCAAATGACGGACATACCCAAAGACAGAATATGAAAGAGATGCTAAATACCCTGTATCACCTATATCCCCAAGCCCATGATAACTTCCGCAACGCCCTCAAACGTACACTATTATCTAAAAGTCCCCATTAACATCTGGCAGTTCTAT
>CAZXIB010000042.1:0-8725 GCA_964639815.1 uncultured Thomasclavelia sp.
ATGAATATTACGAATATATGATAGAGCGCTTTAGCTACTACAATAACTTATTTGATACCTACAATAACTACGATGGTATAAACAATATGAAAACCATCAACGATAATGCCGGTATTGCAGCAGTTGAAGTCGATGAAGTCATTATTGAGATGTTACTTCTAGCCAAAGAGATAAGTGAGCTATCAAATGGAGCCTTTGATATCACTAATGGTGCTGTATTAAAGATATGGCATGAGTATCGTGAGGCCGGACAAAGTGCTAATGATGATGGTGAATATGGTGATATACCCGAACAAGCCGAACTAGATGCCGTTAGCTATCTCTCTGGCTTTGACTATGTCATAATCGATGAAGAAAATAACACCGTCTATATTACGGATGCTAGTGTCTCTTTAGATGTCGGTGGTATCGCTAAGGGTTTTGCGGCTGAGAAGATTGCCCAAGAACTAGAAGCGATGGGTTTAGAATATGGAGCAGTAAATGCTGGTGGTAACCAACGCATCATTAATACTAAAGCCGATGGCACAGGCTACAACGTCGGTATTACTGACCCTAGAGGTTCTGGTAATATTGCCGTCTTGCCCGATATGATAAATATGTCCGTTGTCACTTCTGGTGATTATCAAAACTACTATATTGGCCCGGACGATGTCCGTTATGCCCACATCATTGACCCTAAGACAAGCTGGCCTGCTACTTACTACTACAGTGTTACCGTAGCGACAGAAGACAGTGGCCTTGCCGACTGTCTAAGTACGGCTCTATTTGTCTTAGACTATGAAAGTGGACTAGAGTTAATAGAAATCATAAACGAGGCCTATGATACTGATTTAATCGTTGTTTGGGTAAGTGCTGAGGCCTTAGATGATACCAGTATTCTCTCTACCGTAACTGATGTCACTGAGTATGTAACCTGTACCGCCAATTATCGAGAGCAACTTATAACAGAGTAAACCCAAAAAGAAAAGCCCCACTAGGGACTACTTATGACCACAAGCGCAAAGGCGATGGGCTAACTTATACTCACCACAGTTAGGGCATCTTGTCAGTGTTGGTGCTGTCAATTTATAGTGAGTTCTTCTTTTAGCCTTACGGGTCTTAGAATTTCTTCTCTGTTGAACTGCCATACTACCTACTCCTTCTCTTCAAATTTATACTCTTTGAGCTTGGCAAGACGCGGATCGATTTCATCTCTTTGTATCTCTAAGAGCATCTCTTCGCTTAGAACACGCCAGCCATCCCCACTAGGATACTCGATTTTACCTTCTTTGACAACCTTGATAGGTGCATTTGGTAGCACTAAATCCAAGATAAGGGCTTCTATATCGACTTCATCTAGTAGAGGATATTCTTCATCGCTTACTTCTTCACCTAAACTAAAGAAGACCTCCTCTTCTAGGGTAAAGGGCACATCGACTTCCTCTAAAGTCATGGCACAGGGACATATCATTTGCCCCTCAGCCTTTATCTTAGCTGATAGCCTACCACCTATATCATCAAAGTAAATCGCCCCTTCGGTATCTCTTATACCGATGAGGTAGGGGTCATTGAGATCGGCTCTGGTAATACTGAACTTATAGGGTTTCTTAAAGTCCATATTTAAGATGGCGCTTCTTGCGAGTATCATAGGCCCACATTATAGTGATGATGAAGACAAAAATCAATTATAATAACGCCATGAAAGTCTGTGGCATTATAACCGAATACAATCCCTTCCATAATGGTCATCGCTACCATATCGAAAAGGCTAGAGCGATAACAGATTGTGACTATTTAGTTGCGGTTATGTCAGGCAATGTCTGCCAACGCGGTGATTTATCGGTCATTGATAAGTTTACTAAGGCCAAAATAGCTTTAGAAAACGGGGTTGATGTCGTTATTGAGCTACCCTTTATCTATGCTTGCCAAAGTGCTGATATCTTCGCTAGGGGAGCAATAGATATTTTGAAGCTATTACAAGTGGATGATATCGTCTTTGGCTCAGAGATAAATGATATCGAAAACCTTAAAGATATAGCTAATAGTCCCATCAATCCTACCCATCTAAAAGAGGCTATGGATGTCGGCATGTCTTATCCTAAGGCCTATAGCTTACTCGCTGATAGATTATATCCCAATGACATCTTGGCTGTATCCTATTTAAAAGAGCTAAAAGACAGTGATATAAAAGCCCATACCATACAGAGAACTACCGCCTACCACGATGAGACAATAGCTGAGATATCTAGTGCTAAAGCTATCCGTAAAGCCATACATGAGGGCAAAGACTACAGTGCCGCAACACCAATAAAAGTTGCCCATCCCATCTTTTTATCGGAACTTTATCCAATGATAAGAAAAAGGTTATTACTATCAAGTAGCGAAGACCTAAAAGAAATTCATCTAGTAAGCGAGGGTATAGAGCGAATGCTACAGAAGAACGCTCTTAAATATGATAAGTTTGAAGACTTTATCAAAGCCACTATTTCTAAGCGCTATACCCGCTCAAGAATACAGCGTATCCTCATTTGGATATTAGCTGATATAAAAGAGAAGATGATGCCCCATGCACAAACCTACGTACGCCTTTTAGGCTTTAAAGACACTGCTAGACCACTTATCCGCTCTTATGTCGATAAGGGTCTTCCTATACATAGTCAATTAAAACACCTTCCCCCTAAACAAAAAGACATAGAGTATCGCATTTCGCTACTCTATGCCTTAGCTTTTTTAGATTCAAGCTTTAGTCAAAAACTAATTAAACGAGAATTGCAGGGACCGGTTATCCTTTAGCGTTCCATGTTCCAAAGGCCGTGGAGATTGCAATACGCATAGATGTCGACCGGCTGGCAGTGACTGCAAATCTTCATTGTGGGTGCCTCGCCTAGCTTAAAGTGACGGACACGGTAATGCTCACCATAGTCGACAACCAGCCACTCAATATAATGGTCATCAGTCATGGGATGCTCAATAGAGCCGACGGTAGCAAACTTCTGTCCATCTTTTTCGATTATGACAGGTCTATGTTTTTCCGTAGATGCTTCCTTTTGGCCTACAACTAGCTCTTTCATGTGTTCACCACAACAGGACACCGGCACATTGGCATCGGTTAGTTTAGTGACAATATTTCCACAATGTTCACAAATATAGAATTTCATTTCTTTTCACCTCCGCCCTTATCCTATTCAACACTCTTGAGGGATTCAACCATTTTGACCTTGCGGATAGAACGCGACATAATGACAAGAACGAAAAAGGTAAAGACAAAGGTGATAATAACGGAATAACCATAGGATATAAGTGATATATCCTCACCATACATCAACATATCCATATCAATCACACCCATGACAAAGGTGTGTTCTAACTTACCTAAGGGTAGACCAATAATAGCACCTACTAAGGTCAAGAAGATAAGTTCCTTAAAGATATAGGCATTGACTTCCTTATCGTAGAAGCCCAAGACCTTAAAAGTAGCAATCTCTTTAACACGCTCAGAGATATTGACTTCACTTAAATTGATAAGTACGACAAGGGCCAAAGAGCCAGCAACAAAGATGATGACAATGACGATATAGTCAAGGGCACTAATCATATTTTGGAAGTTATCGACAGCTGAACTGAATTCAGCAATCGATTCTACTTCTTCTAAACTTCCATAAGTCGCCTGTAATAATTCAGCATCGTCTGATACGATGGCAATCTTATCGCTTTCTGCTGCTACACCAAAGGTCGCTTCATAGACCTCATTACTCATAAACAAGTAGTGTTGGAAGTATAGTTCACATATGCCGTCGATGGTTACTTCACCCTTTTTGCCATCAGACGATTCAATGGTAATCGTATCACCGACTTCTAAATCATTTGTCTTAGCAAACTTCTCCGATATGATGACACCACTACCACTTATTGATAGAGCATCTTGTGACTTCCTATCACGCAAAGTGACAACATCAGCGATTTCATCACTGTCAAAGACTTCAACAGTAATAATCTCTTCATCTTCTAAATATACCGTCGCTGAATACTCTAAGAAAGATACGGCAACACTGACATTATCGTCCTCTTTAAGTTCTTCCAACAAAGTATCAGTATAGTCTTCATCGACAATAATAGTCTCGTTGTAGGTAAATATCTCACCATATTGGATGTCGATGATGCCAGATATAGAATCCTTGATACCAAAGCCTAGTACTAATAGTGATGTACATCCAGCCACACCAATAATCGTCATTAAGAATCTGGCCTTATAGCGGAAGATATTACGCGCATTAATCTTACTGATAAAGGATAGACGCTTCCAAATAGGCCCAGCGTGCTCTAACATAATGGTCTTACCCTCTTTAGGAGCCTTGGGTCTTAATAACTCAGCCGGTTTAGCAGATAGAGACTTCCAAGCGACAAAGAAGGTAACGGCCACCATTAAAACAGTAAAGGATAATATGCCTAGTAATACGACACCTAAATCAATTGCCATCTGCATGGTTGGTAGATAGTACATAAGCTGCCAAGTATTGTATATAACAACAGGATATATAGCTAAGCCTATCGGAATACCAACTACAGCACCAATCAATGAAGCTACACAGGCATATATCAAGTACTTGGAGATAATTTTTTGTTTAGAGAAGCCAAGAGCACTAAAGACACCGATTTGATTGCGTTGCTCGTCGATTAGACGTGTCATAGTAGTTAGACATACAAGGGCCGCTACTAAGAAGAACAGTAACGGGAAGACATAGCCGATATTAGCCATTTGCTCAACTGTTCCTTCAAATAGAGCCTGGCTATAGTTACTAGTTCTATCAAGAACTGTCCACTCAGCTTCTGGTAAATCGGCGATGGTTTGTTTGGCATCAGCAATTTCTGATTGGGCCTCAGCAATTTCGTCTTCTAAATCAAGTATAGCCGCTTCTAATTCTTCAAGCCCTTCTTCATACTCTATCCAAGCCTCATCAATGTCATTTTGGGCGCTCACTAGTTCATCATAGGCAGCAGATAGTTCAGCTAGACCATCATAGTAAGCTGTCCAACCTTCACTAAGCGTAATTTGTCCTTCGACTAGTGTTTGATAGGCACTGGCTAATTCTTGCTCGGCCTCACTTAGGGCAGAACTGCCCGAAATTAGTTCTTGCTCGCTATCGAGTAGAGTGTTAATACTAGAAAGATAGGAATTTAGGGTGCTTTTATTTGTTGAAAGTGGCGAGCTAATAGTAGCTATGATGTTATCGGAAAGTACAGTTACATCCTCTAAAAACTGACCGACTGTGATATCGCCAGCGTAAGTAGCTAGACTTTCTTGTCCAGCATAGCTAAGGACAGATGAAAGTGCGGTACTACTACTAATAGAACCACTACTTACCATAGTACTCAACGTATAGTAGCCTAGCTTATCGGCAAAATAGCCTGATGAATTTCTATATAGTAATGAAGCAAGTCTAGAGTAATTACCACTACTCAAATAACTCATAGCGTTATTAAGAATCGTCAGGTTACTAGAAGCAGTAGTGGCAATACTTTGAATTTGCGAGAATGATGAAGTATCAAAAGACGAAGATTGACCCATACTAGTAAGGGTCGTTTCTAAAGATGTTATAGCTGTATTTATAGCCGAAGCCTTATTTACAATAGAAGTATTTAGAGTGATATGCCGCTCAAGGATAGTTTTTAAAGTACTAGCTGCTTCTTCCTTTTCACTTGAAGAGGCCTGGGTACTATTTAGTGTATTAATAGCCGCTACAGCACTTTGACTATCCGCATCAAACATTAAGCTAATATAGTCTTCAAATAGAGACAAGTTATCGCTAATAGTATCGATATCTGATATGGCACTATTTATATATGTTCTAGCCTCTTTGGGCCCCATACCAAGATTTTCATAGATTTCATCAAGGGCTGCCTGTACCTTTTCTTGGCCATCTGCTAGGTCTTCATTTGACTGTTCTAGTTCGGAAAGACCATCGTAATAAGCCTCCCAACCATCATCGACTTCTTTTTGATAAGCGACAAGGTCAGTATAGGCATCTTCTAATTCTTCCTTAGAGTCATAGTAAGAAATCCAGCCATCATCAACTTCCTCTTGAGCCAAAATTAACTCTTCATAGGCATCTTCTAATTCTTGCATGGCCTCAGCAATTTCTGCATCAGCCTCAGCTATCTCTTCTTCTAATTCCTTTTCGGCTTCTGCTATCTCTTCTTCAGCCTCAGCGACAATCTCGGCTTTGAGATAATCTTGTTGGACTATGGCCATAGTCTCTATATCGACCATTGCCGCGTCAATAATAGCTTGATAGGCATCGCTATAGCTAGTCTCATCACTAGCGCCCTCAATTGTCACATAGACAGTTGTGTAATATTCCGAAATGAGATTATCGTTTGGTACATATAAGACCGTATTTAAAGTATAATTATTTAAAGTACTAGTCTCTAAGGTCTTGGCTAGATACTGTGGCGAAGTTACTACACCAACAATCGTATAAGTATCGTTGACTAGTGAATCACTTATTTCCTCATCATCAAGATAGACGACAATAGTATCACCAATACTAATATCGCCACTTATGTAGCTGCTCTCTAAGACTAATGCTTCATCATCAGCCTCAGGCATTCTACCATCAACTAACTCATACTTATTGATGTCAGAGTCTAACTCTTGGATACGTGTTACATAGGTTGTCCCCTCGCCTGTCGAGCCATAGGCATCGATAAAACGAGAGGCATATACTGCCTCAACTCCCTCTGTCGCAGCTATAGCTTCTACATCTTCTTCGCAAAAGCCATAGGATGAGTATATTTGTATGTCCATTAGGACATACTCATCATCATAGACATCGACAGAGTTTTGTAAGACTGACGAGCTGGACATCAGGCCGACCATAAAACCAGCGCCTATGAACACCATCAACATGATAGTGACGAAACGCTTGATGGTTGCCCGTATCAGCCGGAACGTATCACGGGTAAACATCAGTATTCAATATCTTCAGCACGCATCGGGCAGTCGTTTTTCTCGATGGAGGTTATCTTGCCAGACTTAACGCGGATAATCGTATTAGCGATATTAGCTAAGGCGCTATTGTGTGTAATCATGACGACAGTTATATTGTGGACGGTCGCCATATCTTGTAAGACCTTAAGTATCTGCTTACCCGTCAAGTAGTCTAAGGCTCCAGTTGGCTCATCACACAGTAATAACTTTGGATTCTTGGCAACAGCTCTAGCGATGGCAACACGTTGTTGTTCGCCACCGGAGAGTTGAGCTGGGAAGTTATTGGCCCTATCAGATAGACCAACCATGGCCAAGACCTCATCAGCGTCAAGCGGGTCTTCACAAATCTGGCGCGCTAATTCAACATTTTCATAAGCGGTCAGATTCTGCACGAGGTTATAGAACTGGAAGATGAAACCTATATCATAGCGACGATAGGTACAGAGCTCCTTGTCACTAGCTTTAGATAAATCACGTCCATCGACAATAATATTGCCACTGCTTAAAGAGTCCATGCCACCGAGTAGGTTTAGCAGTGTCGTCTTACCAGCACCTGAAGCACCTAAGACGACAACAAGCTGTCCCGCGTCGAGTGTAAAGCTCACATCATCAACAGCCTTTACTTCCACCTCACCAGTCTTATACACCTTAGAGACATTCTTGAACTCTATAAAAGCCACCTTGGAATCTTCGGTATAGAGTAATGATAAAAAGGAAGTAAGATAAGTTCTTACTAACTCTTTTGTTCTCTCATTATCACCGGGTAAAAGACATTCCTTGATGCCATGGAAAATAGAAATAGAGGCAGCCTTGGCAAACTTATCGCGGACATCATCACTTGAGAAGGTTGCCTTGGCATTATTTCTTAAAAGAGCTGAAAGCAAGTCGTTTAAATATGAACACAGACGTTCATTAGAACTTGGGTCGTTGATGAGAATCATCGTCTCATCAGGATATTCAGCATAGATATCAGTGATGGCATCACCAATAGTCAATAAAGCTTCCTTGTAGTCTATCTCATTGAAACTTATGGTAACGACGTTATCATCGGTATTAACCGGTGCGTTAGATGCCTTAGCCATAGCCTCGTTCAGTAAGAATAATGGACGGTCGATTATAGCTAAGATAATGTCTTCCTTAGACTCGTAGTAACGGTAGATATTACCGACAGTTATATTGGCACGTCTAGCTATTTCACGCATTGACGCATCAAACCCAATTTCCAAAAAGGCTGCTTTCGCGGCCTCTATTATATCATTACGGACGCTGTCTTTAAGTACTTGGACCATAAATCATTGACTCCTTGTGTTTAAAAGTATACATGTATTTTGCAAAGAATCAATGTCAAATTTAAAAAAATAGCCCACTTTCTTTAAAAAGTGAGCGTGCTGTCTACTTACGAAGACCTAAACTTTTAACTAGTTCACGGTAACGATTGACATCTGTTTCTCTTAGGTAAGCTAAGAAGTTCTTTCTCTTACCTACCATCATCAGTAGACCGCGGTTAGAATGATGGTCTTTCTTGTGAACCTTTAAGTGTTCTGTTAAACGGTTGATTTGCGCGGTCAAGATGGCAACCTGTACTTCAACTGAACCAGTGTCACCCTCAAAGCGTTGATACTCTTTGATGATGGCCTGCTTTTCCTCTTTGCTGAGCATTTATTTTTCCTCCTATTTGTAGACCTTTTGTTCCGCGTAATGGATCGGAGTCTTCCAAAACCCAGGACAAAAGCTCCATTATAGTAGCACAGCACCCCT
>CAZXIB010000043.1:0-8559 GCA_964639815.1 uncultured Thomasclavelia sp.
ATCAGGTGCATCCCAGATAAAGACGCCGATATAGTAGTGTGTGCCCTTAGACACAACACCTACATCATGATTGATGTGATTGAGGTTGCCGGTCTTGTGGGCAAAGGCGTAGGGTTTATATACATTAGATAGTAACTGTTTAAAGTCTCTTTGACGTAATAAGATGTTTATGGCTAATTGGCACATATCATCGTTTAGTATCTCACGTTTGTATAGCTTCTTAAATATCTTGTACATGTCTGAGTTACTGGTGTAGTTATTAAGTCCTTTGGCTATGGCGTCATAATCCAACATGTACCTTTCAATAAGTGTATCCTTAGCCCTTAAGACATCACGTATATAGGCGTTGAAATAGTCAATGTCGTATGTTCTTAAGAGGGCATTAGTCGCTGTATTGTCAGAAGTGATAATCATCCAAGTAAGTAGTTCTTCTATCGTATAGTTATTAGGTTTATGGATGCTGTCGCCTTTAAGAATGTCTTCTTCTCTTATAGTTATCGTTTCGCTTAAAGAGATTTGACCTTTACTTACTAGGTCTAATACACCGAGCATAATTGGTACTTTGATGATAGATGCTGATACAACTTGGATATTAATGTCCTTTTTATACCATATCTTCTCCGTGTCAATCTCTTTTATAAGGATGGATGTTTTAGATTTTGTCTTTAATAGAAGCTTGTTTAGTATATCGTTCATATACAATTAAAGCTGTCTTTCGACAGCTTTGTATGTTTATTCAGAATCAGAATCTGTTTCGAGATCGCTATATGAGAAGGAACCAATCTGCTTAGCTATAACGATTTCTCTTAAATCATCACGGTTTTCTACACAGGTCTGTAGAGTGACGAAGTTATCACCATACTCAATCTCGACACCAGTGTCGTACTGTTCAATTGCACTGACTTTCTCTAAGTAGTACTCAAGCTCTTCTTGTGTCCACTCGGCCTTCATGTAGTACATACCCTCTTCCAACAAGTTATAACTCGAGCCATCTGAAGAATATAGCTGAGCGTAGTAGACATGAGCTATCTGATAGACACGTACTTCATCTTCTAAGATGAGATAGAAGATGCTGTTTTCTTCATAGTTTTCTTCATCTAATAGAAGTTCTAGAGGTGTGAACTTGTGCGTCTTTGATGAATCATATGACTCATAGACATAGTGACCATAGATGACAACGTTCATGGAAGAATCAAGGTAAGTATATGGATCGATGAAGATACTTCCCTCTTCATCGTATTCACCCGTCTCCCAATCGTATCTGAGATATTGATAGTAGCCTTGGTCAAGGTTGCTTTCATCAATGTATTGGACAACAGGTAGACTTATTATTCCGCTTTCAAAGACAATCTCACCAACGTAGTCACTGTTAATGGCGTAGTTCTCTTGCCAGATTTCCTGATAAGCTGCAAAGTCAATAGATGAGTTTACAGTAAATACTGATGGGTCAGTATCCACAGTAGAACCTGAATTTCTACTATTGAGCATTACAAAGATAAGAACTAAGCAGATGACAATAGCGGCAACGATAATCGGAATTAAAATCTTACGATTATCGCGCTTTGGTGGTTGGCCACCATTTGGCTCTTCTTCTGTGACTTCTTCTGTAGTCTCTTCACTACTATCGTCGACATAGCCATCAAAGACTTTAGTCTCATCACCAAAGTCTTGTGCTTGTGGCTCGACGCTGTCATCAACTACTTCATCATTTATATCGTTGTTGTTAAGATCAATCATAATGCATTCTCCTTTAATTAAAGACCTGTCACTTATTATAAAGTATGTTTCTTGCTTTGGCTATTAAAATAACACATCTTTAGCCAATTATAAAGTAGGCATAGTACTCATCAAAAGTGATGTTATTCTCATAGATGTAGGTAGCTACTTCTATGCCAACATAGCGATAATGCCATGACTCATATGTATAGCCGGTCATATCCGTCTTATCTTCTGGGTAGCGCAAGATAAAGCCATACTCATGGGCATGCTCCTGTAGCCAATAAAACTCTTCCGTACCATCAAAGGAGCCAAGGTCACCACCTGGTAGTATGAGGTCTACCACTAGGCCTGTCTGATGGTCGCTGTGTCCGGGTCTAGCACTATAGGTATCAACCTCCGCTTGGCTATCGTAGGCTAAGTAGCTATTGTATAAGCTAACTTGTCTTTCATATGAGCGATAGGCGGAAGTTATCCAGATACTTAAGCCCTCGGCACTCATCGCATCAGCCATTGCTACATAGTGTTCATAAGCTTCACTATCAAGATAAGACGATAAACCATAGGCGCCATCAATGGCCACTAAATCATCTGGTACATAGTCACCTAAACTATAGTACTTATTGGCAATAATAAGGTTATCTAGTGAAGTATCGGCTTCTAGTATGACTTCATAAGCATCATAGTCTCTATTACAGTTGACCATCTCGACAATATAACGAGTGTCTACTGCATCATCTAAGTTTTCGGCATAGGCAAGATAGCGGTCAAGACGACTGTGGATGTAGTAGTCAGTGCGCATAAGCGCTAAGACTTCTTCATCATAACTATCGGTATAATAGCCATTATTGACAACTAGTAGCCTATCTTCGGCATCTAGGTCAAGTTCTAGGTATTCCGATAGTTTAGTCGCATCAAATGCTGCATCACTTATTACCTCTACGATATCCGCATCATATGGATAAGAAAGGATGATGTCTATAGCCTCTTCGCCTAACTCTACAATAATAGCTGCCTCCTCTTCAGTATAGCCGTGTTCAATAAGGCTTGTTTTACTACTAGTTGATAAACTACAAGAAGTAAGTACTAGTAAGACACTGATGAAAAGAGGTAAGAAGCGTTTCATACTAAAGATATGACGCTTATAAGCACTAGTAAGATAATCATGGTGATAACTATCACCCGATACAACATTAGATGTTTGCGCATTTTATAGCCCCTTCTAAAGCAATCTGCATCATCTTAGTAAAGGATGTCTGCCTTTCTTCGGGTGTCGTTATCTCTTTGGAGACAAAGGAATCGGAAATAGTTAATAGACAAGCGGCTCTCTTATTTAGTACTCGTGCGTTATTGAATAAGGCAAAGCTTTCCATCTCTACGCAAACACAACCCTTTTCAACAATTGGGTCAATATAAGACTTATCGCCTTCTCTATAGAAGACATCTGATGAGTGCGTACCAGCCTCTACCACAGGAATGCTTAAGTCTTTAGCGGCCTGTCTTAAGACATCGTTAAGCTCCTTTGATGGGTAACCTAAATCACTGTCATAGCCACTTTGTACCTTGGCATAAGATGATTCACTATAGGCCTTGTCAACTAAGACGACATCATAAACTTTGACATCTTCGACATATGAGCCTGCCGAACCAATACGGATGATATTGTCGACATCATAGTCCTTGTATAACTCATAAGAATAGATGCCGATTGATGGTTGGCCCATACCCGAACCCATGATAGAAACCTTGTGACCTTTGTAGGTTCCCGTAAAGCCAAACATGTTGCGTACATCATTAAACATGACGACATCCTCTAAATAGGTCTCGGCAATAAACTTGGCTCTTAGGGGGTCACCAGGCATTAAGACAGTCTTAGCGATGTCGCCCTTATTAGCTCTGTTGTGTGGTGTTCCCATTATCTAATCTCCTCCCTTAAATGTACTTAGAATATTGGTATCAAAAGAGCGCAGTAAACGTTCTTTATCGCGATAGCGCTTGATGGCATTGTCTATAAGTAGGTCGCATTCTGATGTAAAGTCCATACCCTCTTCTTTCCAAAGGTAGAAGGCTAAGGAGCCAGGAATACTATTGAGTTCCGTGATATAGATACTCCCATCTTCGGTATATAAGAAGTCCACTCTACAACAACCATACGCATTTAAAACCTTATAGGTACGTATAGCTAAATCTTTAATATAAGAGGTCATTTCTTCATCAAGTGGTGCTGGTATGATGCGTGAGGTATTAGCCATACCACCCTTGCTGCCTGTCTTAGTGGCACTTATACCTTTGCCACCACTGTACTTATCATCAAAGGACAGTATCTCATCGTTCTTAAGAACTTCTTCTAATACTGAAGCCCTAAAGGTATCGCCATCACTAATGACGGCACAGTTAATCTCTTTAAAGTCGCTCAGGTATTTCTCCATAAGAATCTTATCGTCATAGGCAAGAGCTTCTTTGGCCTTGGCTTTTAGCTCTTGGTCGCTATATACTATGGTGATACCGATGGAACTACCGAGATTGGCAGGCTTTAAGATGACTGGATAACCTAAGTCTTCCGCCTTTTTTAGAATGCCTAAAAAGTCACTTCTATAGTCTAGTTTAGTAAAGTAAGTCCACTTGTTTAGTGGTAGGCCTTCATAGGCGAGAACTTGTTTTTGGATGACCTTGTCTTGGCCAATAGCTGAGCCTAAAACAGAACTTGAGGTATATGGTATATCTAATATCTCCATCATACCCTGTAAAGATCCGTCTTCCCCATTTGTACCATGCATGACCATAAAGGCTACATCAACAGGATAGGTCTCACTTTTGAAGAAGCCTTGTTTTGTAGGTCTTAGATAGGTCTTACTGCCATCCTTTACAAAGGACACCTTAGTGAGCTTGCTACATAAGGCATCTAAGTCAGCGTAGTTTTTAAGGTCATTTAATTCCGGTCCTATATACATATCTTGGTTTTTAGCGATATAGACCGGTAAGACGTTATATTTATGCGTATCAAGGGCATGAATGACCTGATTTGCGCTGATACATGATATCTCATGCTCACAAGCCTTACCCCCAAATAACACTGCAACATTTAACTTCATCGTCGCCTCCTAATTCAAAAACGCATCTGGTAAATCATTTTCCAGTAGTATACTATCATCTTTACTAAAGTTTTGATATACGTAGCTAAAGGCTGCCATAGCACTATCTACAACCTTCACAGCCATCATATCAAAGCCATTATCAGCTAAAGCCTTGGCAATGGGTTTGGTGTGCATAGCACCAACTAAGACAACCTCATCTACCTTGTCGACCATGTAGGTACCAAAATCATAGTTGTATTTGGGTTCTTGCTTACCCAAATCGATTAGACCCGGTGTAATGATGATACGCCTTCCGGGCATCATCGCTAAGACATCAAGAGACATCTTGCTGGAGACGGGGTTAGAGTTAAAGGCATTGTCGATGAAGCGATAGCCATTTATATACTTAAGCTCTAGACGATGTTCTATTGGTTTTAGTTCCGCTATAGCCTCTTGCATAGTCGAAATAGGTATATCAAGATAGTCGGCTAAGGCAATGGCAAGGAGAATGTTGGTGATATTGTGTTTGCCTAATAGTCTTGTCGTAAAGGAAACTTCTTGGTCTTTTATCACGACCTTAAAGCTAGAACCATAAGGGCCATAGTTAATGTCATAAGCCCTATAGTCAAGGTCTTCACTTTCAATGCCTACCTTAACGATATGACAATTAGTCCTAAAGTAATAGCTTCTGATATTTTCATCATCACCATTTATGATACCAAGACCATCTTCTGGTAGCTTCTCAATCACTTGAACCTTTTCTCTGATGATGTTTTCTAAGTTATTAAAGGTGTTTAGGTGTTGGGGGCCAATAGAGGTAAGTATACCTATCTTTGGTGCAACAAAGTCCATGAGATAGCTTATATCATCGACATGGTCTGCTCCCATCTCACACAAGAAGACCTCATGGATGGGTTTTAACTGCTCTCTTATGGTACGCGTTATACCCATTGGTGTGTTGTAACTGGCTGGGGTCATAAGACTATAGTACTTATCACTTATAACGGCTTGTAAGATATTCTTAGTTGAGGTCTTGCCATAGGAGCCAGTAATACCTACTTTTATTAGACCGGGCATTTGCTGGAGGATGGCTTTAGCCTCATTTAAAAAGCCTTGGTTGATACGCGCTTCTATGGGCTTAGTGATTAAAGCCATAGGATATAGTAAAATCCAAGATACTAGTGGTACTAAGACAGCTAAGATTATAGGATGTACATCGAAATAAGCCAAAGCGCCGATATACAAGACATCAAGTATCGCCATGACTAGGACTTGTCGTTTAACTCTTGGAGTATACACTAAAGGTTTGACGTATTCTTTATCCTCTTCTTTACACAGTAAAGCTAAAGCTGTAAGAATCGTAAATATCAATATAGTTAGACCTTCAGTAAAGTTTAGATAAGTAGTAGCTAGCTTCTCTAGTATAAAGGCAATGGCTATATAAAAGAGGTAACCATTGAGGCGCCAGTTTTTGTCATTGTAGAGCCATTTACTTAGTCTTTTTAGCTCATAACGGTTCTGCTGAAAGACGTGTAAAGCATGTTCGATATGGACGATTGATAGGGCCAAAAAGGCCATTGATACAAATAATCTATTCATAGTAATCCCTCTTTAAAAATGCTTCTAAGACGGCATTAAAGCGTGCAGCCTGATGGAAGTAAGCGTAGTGGTCATCACCCTCAAAGACGACAAGAGTGCCATTTGGTAGTAACTTTTCTATTTGCTGGCCACTAGATAGCGGTGTTGCATCATCTTTGCTACCAAAGACTAATAAGGTCTCGACATCAATTTGCGGAAGTAAGTCTCTGACATCGTCATTTACGACTTTGACCAAAGTCTCACGCATGACACCACTGGCATTACGATAATCAGTGCTGCCCACATTATCTTGTAAGTTCTTTAATAGACCCTTAAAGGGACTGACCACAATAAGGCTCTTAACTAGTTTATAACTATAGGTTCTTATATACCAGCCAATACTACGAGGTGGCCTTAGCCCTGCTGCTCCGGTTAAACACATCTTATAAACTGGATATTTATAGGCATAGTGGAAGGCAATACGACAACCAAAGGAATGAGCGATGATGATGGGATTAGTTACTTCTAACTCTTCTAGAAACTTATGTAGCCATGTGGCATAGTCTTCGACAGTATAGGCTTTTATAGGTTCACTGGATGCACCAAAGCCTGGAAGGTCTAGACTGTAGACTTTGAAGTGTTCCTTTAAGAAGACAGCGATATAGGCCATCATTTCAAGGTTTTGCCCCCAACCGTGTAAAAGGACGACTGGTCGGCCCTTATCACCATAAATCATATAACGACAGTTGATGTCATCTATTTCTATGTACTGAGCCTCATTAGCTTTCATCACTAGTACCTTCTGACTTCTTGTCCTTCTTTTTCTCTTCTTTTTTATCGCTACGCTTTTTGCGCTTACTTTTAGGCTTGATGACTCTAAAGATGACACCATTATCCATATTCTCACCAACAGCCTTATAACCATAGGTCTCCGTTACTCTCTTAACGATTGATAGACCTAAACCAAACTTACCATTACTGCCCATCTCATAGGGTTTAAAGAGCTTCTCTATCCGGTCTTTATCCATGAGTTCACCATCATCAAAGATAGATAGGCCTGATTCATCAAGCTTTATTCTCACTACTTTTTTGGCATAGCGCAAAGCGTTATCTAGTAGGTTCTCCACTACTATTAGCCAACTCTCTTTATCACCATGGAAATATACTTCTTCAATATCTGTTTCTATCTTTATCTCACCACGCAAGACACTTGCAGCCATAATAGCTTCCTTAATAACTGTCGGCATATCGACATTGTCACCCTCTGGCCCATCGTCTTGTAAGTAGCCCATCTTATTAAAGGTGATGAGGTTATAGACCTTCTTTTCTAATCTATCGGCATTATCAATGATGACGTCGACACTCTTCTCTAGGGTATCGTAAGGATAGATGCCATCCTTGATGGATTCCGAATAAGACTTGATAGTAGCGATAGGCGTCTTTAAGTCATGCGATATATTCTGTATCATCTCTTCGCGTATCCTGCTTTGCCGCATAAGCTCTTCACTCATGTCCACTAAAGCATAGCCAACTTCCCCTATCTCGTCATGGCGATATAGCTTAAGTGTCGCCTTTTCTTCTCTTCTTAATTTATCGATGTAATTTTTAATGGCATTTAGCGGCCTAATAAGCGAAAAGACCCACAAAGCCAAGAAGGAATAGATGACGGTGACGATGACCATTGTGGTATTAACGACACTATTGGTAAGGGCGGTGCGCATTGCCGAGCGATAGTCGTCTTTGACGATTGATACGAGACTATACTCACCATCATTAATAGTAAGTTGTCTTACCGAATAAACGATTGTCGTATCTTCATAGCTCAATAGTCCATCATAGAGCTCTTCACTATGATAGGGATCAATACTAGCTAAAGCCTGACCCATAACAGTATCCACATCGACAGAAGTCAAGTATTCACCTAGAGTCTTAGAGTAGAGGTAATGATTGACATTGCTGCTTTCTTCATTGCCTATGTAAGCTGAATAGCTAAGGCGACTGATGTAGTCGTTTTGACTGCTATGAATATACTCATACATCTGGTCATTGACATAGGTGTCGACATTGTCTGGAATAAAGGCCAAAAAGAACAGTAAGAAGGTCACTATCACTAAGAATGACAGTGATATAAACTGTTCTATCAGAGTTAGATTCTTTATCCAAATCCAGACGCGTTTCATCAACCTAAGCG
>CAZXIB010000044.1:0-8023 GCA_964639815.1 uncultured Thomasclavelia sp.
CATGTGGTCTTACATGGGCAACATAGCTCTCGCTTCAAGACATCATCCTTTGTCTTATAAATCGTCTTTCCCATGCCGTTTCCTTCTTTCTTTATTCTTGTGCAATGACCTTATCTAGTACCTTGCCCATTCTAGTTATCATCGGTACGACAAGGGCATTGCCCATACAAAAGTATCTCATCCTATCAGGCATACCCATAGTCCAGTTATCATCAAAGCCCTGTAGACGTTCTGTTTCAATAGGCGTAAGTAAGCGCAGCCTTCCTGTAGTTGGGTCGCTTACGACATGAGTAGACCTATTGAGTGTCGCTTCACTCGTCAACATTGTTCTACTTGGTTTATCCAAAGGCTCAGGAAAGGCGATAGGGCCTTCAGAGAAGGTGTAGCTATGGCCACTGGCTGAGGTTCTAGATATCTTCTTAGCACCCTTTAGATATGTCCACTTTTCAAGCTTGTCGCTTGGTATATAGTACTTCTCGTCAACATCAGACTCTAGAATGTCTCCAAGTAAGATAGGTGGCTCTTCTTTTTCGATAACCTTAGCTGTATATATTATGCCATCATGCATATAGCCGGCACTTTCAAAAGGAAATTTGAACTCATTACTTACTTCTAGTATGTCGCCTTTAAAGCTTGTCGTTTTTATCTCGCCCATCGTTTCGATAGGGAAAGCCTTAGTCAAAGGCCCCTCTTTTGTGATTATTTCTTCTGCACTTATCTTGGTGTTTCTTTTACCTAGGTTTGTGTCATTCCTATAGGCAAAGATGAAGGTTCTCCTCCTTCTTTGGCCACCGCCATATTGGGCGGCGTTGATGACGCGCCACTGTACGCTATAACCTAACTCATATAGACAATACAACATAATTCCAAAGTCCCTACCTCTTTGAGAAGCTGGTGACTTAAGCAATCTATCCACATTCTCTAGTAGGACAAATGGTGGTTTTTTGGCGATGAGGGTATCGCGAATATCCCACCAAAGAACACCCTTCTTGCCCTCTATGCCCCTAGAGGAGTTTAGTGTATGAGCGACACTGTAGTCTTGACAGGGGAAACCACCAACTAAAAGACTGTGGTCAGGGATATTTTCTTTGATTATAGTTCCTATATCTTCACCAGTATGTAGTTCACCCTTTAAATCATAACTATCACCATAGTGCTCTACATAACACTTGTGGGCCCATTGTATCTTAGCTTTCGGCTCCCATTGAGAAAACCATACTGTCTTCCAACCGGATGCCAATCTATCAAAGCCAAGTCGAAATCCACCAACCCCGGCAAAAAGTTCGCATATTGTCTTATCCATCAAGTCCTCCCTTGACGCAAAGTCAACTCACAGTAGGCGTATCTAGGCAAGTCGTCACTGACCTAGTGCCAATCGCCCTTATGATACCATGATTACATAGACCAATCATCTTACAAAAGTTTTCTGGTTTCAGTAGCGTATATAGCGTCATTTCTTTCTGACTAGTAAGCAGATACGACAGAGTAGCTAAGGGCATCTTAAATAAGTCTTCACCATATTTTCATATAGTCACGTCATAATTACGGGGTGACTCACTATCTATTAAGGTTTAAAGGTCGACAAGTAAGTTTAGATGTTCTATCATCGACCTATATGGAAAGGCTTTTAAAGGCACTTCGTGGCGTTATATGACTAAACGCAAGACCAGACGCCAATTGGTGCAACAAAGACGTATGTATTTGATTATTATGCTGGCGATTGTTTCAACGATAGCTCTTTTAGTCATGATAAATGCCATTATTAATGCCTTGAGAAGCAATGAAATCGTCATTGACTATAACTACTCGACGCCTGATGATTTGTTAGATTTACCACTTACGATAATCGATTCCGAGTATCTAGAAGGTGATATGTTTAAGACCTATGAAACTGATGAATATACCTCATCCTTAGGCATTGATGTCTCTAGCCATCAATCATCTATTGATTGGAAACTGGTTGCTGAAGCGGGCATTGAGTTTGTCTACATCCGTGTTGGTTATCGTGGCTATCAATCAGGGGAGCTCAATTTAGACTCGATGTTTTATGAGCACTATGAGGGAGCAAGGGAGGCTGGTCTAGAGATAGGCGTATACTTCTTTAGTCAGGCGACAAGTGTTGAAGAAGCCATAGAGGAGGCCTACTTTGTCTATTCCATCATCAAAGACCTCGATATTGATTTGGAGGTCGTCTATGACTTAGAAGAGATAACGGATGATGTAAGTCGCTTAGAAGGAGTTAGTGCTGAAGTGCGGACAGCTTGTGCTATTGCCTTTTCCAGCAAGATAGAAGAGCTTGGCTATTCACCAATGATATACACCAACCTCTATTGGACAGAGAACTACTACGACCTGATGCAGATAATGAACTATCCCATCTGGTATGCCCAATATAACGATACACCAGACCTGCCTTATTACTTCCGCATCTGGCAATACACCGATAGTGGAGAGGTGCCAGGTATAGAAGAGTATGTCGATATAAATATCAGAATTGAGGACAAGTGATGTATATCATCTTCTTACTTCTATTTATTGTCATCATCGCCATCCTTGTTGTTTTAGATAAGCTCATCGTCCTTTTTAAGTCATACGAAGAGACAACAAAGGCTTTTGTAGAGACATTTATGTGGTTTCGTAAGCGCCATGAACACCTAGACGAAGTATTTCATAATGATTTAGATATCCTGGCCTTTTATACTGATAATCGAAGTTTAGAACTCAAAGACCGCATTATGGCTGAACTTGAATTTCCTATAATAGATGACGACTGTCTAGACTATAAAGAAAAGGCCATCACTGCTATAGTATGCTATCAAAAATTATATGCAAAATATATGACTATACTGAAGGAACATCCTTTACTTAGTAGACTTTTAGCCTTAGAAGAGCTAGTCGACTTAAGTGATTTAGATTTTAGCTAAGATGTCCTTGATGACTGAGTGTTCATCGTAATCGCCAATGATGCGCTTAGCTGCAGCCTTGGCTTCCTCATTGGCATTTGAAGGAGAAGCTGAATTAGAAAACATCTTTAACATCTTCACATCATTATAAGAGTCACCATAGACATAGATGTCCTTATCATCAAAGCCAAGTTTATTAGCCAAAGATTTAGTCGCTACCGCTTTATTAACTTTGATATCGGTTATGTCATAGAAGCCTTCGTTCCATGGCGCATTTATAAGGGCGTCGCTATACTTGGCTAAAAGGGCATCGACTTTTTCTCTTAAGTGCGGCTTGGCTGCGACAATGTTTATCTTGTAGATAACGCTAGATAAAATATCATCGAACTTAATCCCAAAGTAATCGTGTTCGCCCATATTTTCCTTTTTGTAAAGTCCAACTTTCTCACTTAAGCCATCCTCGAAAAGGTAATCATCGACTCTTTGGCGGCTAAAGGGATGTAGTGCACAGTTACTACTCTCGTAGCGTACTAAGGCATCGCCTAGATTATGATAGAAAGTCTTGATAACTTCTTTTTCGATAGGCACACTTTCGATGATATTACCACTTCCGTCATAGATAAGGGCGCCATTCATGGCGATGGTGTAGATATGCTCGTGTCTGATGCCAAAGTTGACAGCTCCTTCTTCGTGCATTGGTCGACCCGTACACAAGACAAAGTAATGGCCTTTGGCTAAGACCTCTCGGATGCCAGACAAGACGACATCATCAATATCATGGGTATGGCCAAGTAGCGTCCCATCTAAATCACTCACAAACAACATTACTATCCACCCCTAGCGATAACGCATGGCCTTGGCCATCTCTTTTTCCATTGCCTTAATCTTAGCTGATTGACGCTTATCATATAGGGTCTTACCCTTGGCTAAGGCTATTTCTATCTTGGCTAAGCCATCTTTGAGGTATAGACGCAAAGGTATGATGGTATAACCACCCATCTTAACTTTGCCATATAGCTTATTTATCTCGTGTTTATGCAGTAGCAGTTTTCTATCTCTTTCTTCATCGTGATTGAAGCGGTTGCCTTCTTTGTATTGTGAAATGTGCATACCCTTGATATAAGCTTCACCACTCACAAAAGAGACGTAAGCGTCTTTAAACTGAACCTTGCCACGTCTTATAGACTTTATCTCCGTACCTAAAAGGGCAATACCAGCTTCGTACTTGTCTTCAATATAGTAGTCGTGATAGGCACGTCTGTTTTTTGCGATCTCTTTAACTTTCATAAATGGTAAAACGTACTTTTGGCTTACTAGAAGTATCGGCTACAACCTTAACAGTCAGCTCATCTCCCAGACGATAAGTGTGACGAGGGCTACTTAAGGTTTGTCGTACCTCGTCAAAGACTAAATCATCATAGATATAATAATCAACGATGTCATGGATGGCAACTAGACCCTCAATAGTATTATCTAGTCGAACATATAAACCATGTCCTGTAACAGAGGCGATACGACCAGTATAGACTTCTCCTATATGCGAGGCCATGTACTCGACCTTACGGGCCTCTTCGATGTCGCGCTCTATTTCAATAGCTCGTCTTTCTGTCTCGTTCATCTTGTCTAGAAGAGTCGCAATATAGGCCTTGTCTTCTGTAATATGGTCTAAGTTACCTTTGAATAGGTACTTATGAAGCATACGTCCCACAAGCAAATCAGGATATCTTCTTATAGGTGAAGTGAAGTGACAATAGTGCTCTAAAGCTAGGGCAAAGTGACCTTCCGATACATCACTATAGATAGCCTTAGCCATCGACTTAAGTAGGGTACTACCAATGATGGCCTCTTCTGGTCTTTCTTTAAAGTGTAATAGACAGCGTTGTAGTTCCTTGGGATGGATATCATAGTGGTCACCTTTAATGGTGAAATCTAGACCTTTTAAGACCTCATAGAAATTAGCTATCTTGTCTTTTTTCGGTTTGGGATGAAGGCGATATACCATTGGCCAATCAAGGTGGGCCATAAAGCTAGCTACAGCCGTATTGGCTTCAATCATAAAGTTTTCAATAATCATCTCACTACTTTGGCGTATGCGCCCTCTTATATCCTTTACAGAACCATCAGACCACAGTTCAATAATCGACTCATCGTCAGGAAAACTAATAGATCCACGTTTAATGCGTTTCTTTGACAACTCATCGGATAAGTCCTTGGCAGGTGCCAGTAAAGATAATACTTCATCATCTATCACTTCGCCCCTTAAGACCTCATCAGCATAGGCATAGGTAAGACGTCTATTGGAGATGATATAGGCTAGCATTATATCCGTATCGATAAGGTTGGCCTTATCATCATAAGTGAGTTTCAAGGATATAGTAGCCCGTTTCTTATCAGGCACTAGTGAGCAGAGGTCGTTAGACAAAGTCTCTGGTAGCATTGGCACAACCTGGTCGGTATAGTATATCGAAGTGCCCCGCTCTTTAGCGGCTTTATCGATAGCTGAGCCTTCTTTGACAAAGTAGGCGACATCAGCGATATGAACCATAAGCTCATAACCTGATGTCGTCTTTGATACCGATATCGCATCATCAAAGTCTTTTGCGTGCTCACCATCAATAGTCACTGTATAAATGCCAGTGAGGTCAGTCCGCTCTTCACTTGCCATTTTAAGGCGAGATGCCTCCTTTAAAACCTTATCCGAGAAGTTTAGCGGAGCATTCGACCTATAGAGAATGGATAGCTCAGCTATGCGCTTATCATTTATATGGCCCACTTCCTTATCAATGCGCATAAGACGTTTAGTGTAGTCTATAATCACACAGGTCAAGACATCACCAACCCTATAGCGTCTTTTATCCATATCGATAATCTTAAAGTTTTTATAGTTATAGTCATCGACAAAGTAGGCATAAGTCTTATTAGCCTTAGTTATTGTGACATTGACCCTTGTCGTGTGACGCTTTATGACCTTTAGTACTTCTAGGCCCTTACGGCCACGTTTATAAAGGACTCTATCTTTAGGCATAGCGGTATTACGCTTTCTTACCTCGCCTGCCTCTTCAATAAATAATGCGCCACGTCTTTGGAAGATAGTCCCTTCTTTTATACCCGCTTTTTCCAAGTCATAATAAAAGTCTTCGTCATCGCGATATATCAAAGACTCATCTTCTAGAGCATTGAGTATCTTCATGGTAGTCGTTAGGTCACTGCCAGTAGCTTTCATGATGTCATGGACATCAGCCTTAGTGACAGAAGAAAGAAAATTTATTACTACTTGGCGCATATTAAAAAAGGGCTAGGCCCTTATCCAACTGCTCTAATAACAATGACTAAAACGAAGAAGGCGATACCGACGATTAGGGTCAGGTTAGACACCAATTTTTCAGGTCCGCGTTCCTTGACATTCGCAAACAAGCCCAAGTCATTAGAACCGGTGAAAGCACCTAAGCCATCAGTTTTGCCACTTTGTAAAAGCGATAACACGATAAGTAATGCTGCTACTATCAATATTATGACTTGTAAAAACATTCTTTCACCTCCTGAGTGCTTAGATATAATACTATCAAAGTTGCCCTTTCGTCAATCATCAGTAGTGCAGTACCTTGATATTTTCCCAGGGAAATATTAATCTACCGAAGTGACCATAGACAGCCGTCTTAGCATATATTGGTCTTAAAAGGTCAAGCTCCTTAATGATATTTGCAACACAGAAGTCAAAGTTAGACTTGATAATACTTAGAAATTCTTCATCGGATACCTTGCCGGTACCAAAGGAATCGACAAATATCGCCAAGGGCTCAGCCTTACCAATGGCATAAGAGACACCTACTTCAAGACGACTAGCTAATCCAGCAGCTACTATTGACCTCGCGACATAGCGACAGTAATAAGCGGCACTGCGATCAACCTTGGTTGGATCTTTTGATGAGAAACAACCTCCACCAACGCGACCTCTACCACCATATGAGTCAACGACAATCTTACGACCAGTCGTACCAGAATCGGCAAAGCTACCACCAAGAGTAAAGCTACCACTGGGATTTACTAAGATGCGTGTGTTTTCATCGATGAGGCATTCGGGAACTATCGGTCTTATAACTTTATCGATGATAAGCTTCTCTAACTCTTTTAAACCTACTTCAGCGACGTGTTGAGTAGATACCACTATAGTATGAACTCTAGTGGGCTTATCGTCTTTATATTCGATAGAGACCTGCGTCTTCCCATCAGCAAGTAAGACATCGTTTTCTTTTCTTACTTCTTTGAGTCTATAAGCCAACTTATGAGCTAAGGATATCGGTAAGGGCATTAGCTCCTCTGTCTCATCACAGGCATAGCCAAACATGATTCCTTGGTCTGAGGCCGCTAGCTCTTTCTTATTCGTAACAGCAGCATCGATTTCCTTGGATTGTTCACTGACCTTTACTAAGACTTGGTAGTCTTCTTTGATACCGATGTCTTTGATGACATTTTTAGCTAGGGTCTCATAGTCAATGTGACCTTTAAAAGAAGCTTCCCCATAGATGAAGATAAAATCATCTTTGATGGTAGCCTCAACGGCCATGTGGGCATTTCGATCTTGGCTGATTGCTGCATCCAGTATAGTATCGGCAATTAAGTCGCAGATTTTATCAGGATGCCCCTCCGTTACACTTTCACTAGTGAAGATATAGTCTTTCATCTCGCCTCCTTAAAAAAGACTCCTCGCGATAGAGAAGTCTCATAGTAATATACGCCTTCTTATCGCTATCAGCTGTACCACCTTATAGGATGTCACCTGTAGGTTGGTGTGGGGTCTCAGAGCTGATTCTCTCACCCATCTCTTGATAATCTTCATCATTTAAACACGAAACTAAATCTCTGGCAAGGGCAAGTATGTTGCGCTATTTTTTGGAGAATGCTACTATCATCACAGAAGATCTGTTTCAGGGCGAGGTGTAAGTCCTCACTGGCGGTACAGTCCGCGAACCTCATCAGAGGCTGAATGGGTGCAAGTCCCATACCAACGGTATAGTCCGGACGCAAGAAACGATTACATCGTCTTTTGTCTTTAGCTCCTGAAAAGGGAGTTATTTTATTTGGCAGACTTCTAGAAAAGAGGTACTAAATGAATGCACAGA
>CAZXIB010000045.1:0-7808 GCA_964639815.1 uncultured Thomasclavelia sp.
ACTTGTAAAGTAGAGTTCTGGGCGTAAACGGCAGGGAGCGCCAACACCATTTTCGCATAGCCGATTCAAGGCTGCTGACCCCCAACCACAGTTAAAGGACTTGGTGTAGTTGTTGTTTAAGTAAGTGGGAATATCGACTAAATTACCTTCACCTAAGTAGAATAGTTCGACATGGCTATGGGCACCCGTACTATTACCACTGGAGCCAACTTGGGCAATGACCTGACCCTGTATGACGATATCGCCTTCTTCAACAGTGATAGAACCAGCAAGTAAATGACAGAAGATGACTCCATAAATGCTGCCACCAGCCGCTACCATGAGATAGACTTGGTTGCCACCATAAATCTCTCCACCATCCTCTGAGCCACATGTATCACCCAAATACCCAGTTGGACAACCATCAGAAGTGATAAGGACAACGCCTGTTGCCGGTGCATAGATATCAGTACCGATACTGACCGCAAAGTCAACACCTAAGTGAATAGACCCATTGCCAAAGTCAGAGTCATAATACCAAGTACCAGCAGAGATAGATGCCCCTGGTATTGGACTTATGAAACCCTCACTATTAGTTAAGGAAGAGAGGTCAAGATTTGAAGCTAGTTCAGCATAGTTTTGGTATTCTTCTTCAAGGTTGGCTAAAGTTTCTTCAATCTGTAGGTATGTCTCTTCATAGATTTGTTGTTGGTAGGCTAAAAAGAGGGTTAAGTTTTCTTGATTGACTTCTAAGGCTTCCATTTGCTCATCCAGAAGGGCTAATGAATCTTCTAGTAGCTGTTTGTCGTTTTCTAAAGAAGCCATAATTTCCTGAAGTTCTTCGCGTAATTCTTCATCGGCAGCCATAATAGTCTCTAAGCCATAGCCTCTTCTAAGTAAGTCTTCAAAAGAGCTAGCTCCTAGTAAGAACTCCAAATAAGTATTAAAGTGCATCGTCGATTGGGCAGCTGCCATCCGCTCTAAAACGCGCTCATTTAAGGTATCGACTTGAGCTTGTTGCTCGTCGATAGCGATTTGTAGCTCTTCAATATCTGCCTCTAAAGCATCGATTTCTACTTGTAAAGTTGCGATGTCTGCTTGGACTTGCTCTATTTGTAAGCTATACTCTTCCATCGCCTTTTGCGCAGCTTCTAAATCACCTTCTAATTGCTCCGTCAATTCGGTGAGATAGGTGATACGGTTTTGTGATTCTTCTAGGCGATAGCTTTGATAGGCAGCACAAGCAATGTAACGATCAGAGTCGACATCTTCATCGCGATACCCATCACAATACGAATCCCAATAGGTTGTATCGCTATAATCTTCCTCAGCCGCAACACTGATTGCGGAAATAGTGAAAACTAAGATGACTAAGGCAATGTTTATTAACTTCTTCATCTTCTTAACCTCAAGTATTTACATACACTTAAATATGAGCCAACTAGGCCAACGACAATGCCGGTAAGCCCTAAGGCCCCAGCTATATAGAACACAAATGGTATGGGTTCAATCATATAGAAGGCCCCAAAGATGTTACCACCTGTCTTATCATAAACGTAGTAATATAGAAAGGTAGCTAAAGCCATTGGAATGATGGCCCCTAAAAAGCCGACAATAATACCTTCGACCAAGAAAGGAGCTCTTACATAACCGTTCTTGGCTCCGACATTGCGCATTATCCATAGCTCATCAGCCCGCGAGGCAATCGTTATCTTGATGGTGTTATAGACTAAATAAATAGCCAAGACACATAAAGCCACTACAAGGGCACCACCAAAGATGCGAACATTGTCTAAAACCTCAAGTAAGGTATAAGTATTAGCTCCGCCATCAGCTACCTCATCAATGTATTCAACTTCAGCAATCTCCTCTGTTATCTCCGATAGTCTACTAGTATCTTCTATCTCGACTAAAATATTGCCACGGAAAGGATTGTCCTCTCTATAAGTCTCATAAAAGGCCCTCATCTCTTCTGAACCTTGAGTCTCTAGATAGTAATCAAACTCTTCTTCTGGTGTCCTATACTCGACACTGGCAACACCATCAATAGCCAGTATAGCCGTTTCGATATCTTCGTGATTGTCCTCATAACCCAGCTCAATCAAAGCTGAGATGCTGATAGAAGACTCAAGAGTACGGGTCATATAGTAAAGGTTCATCGTAATCAACAAGAATAAGCCTATAAGGATAAGGGTTATCATGACAGCTGTAGCACTGGAAAGCGACATGCCAAGATGTCTAAAGACACCTAAAAAACCCTCTTTTATGTGCCTAGCAAATCTTCTAAACATTAAAACTTAGCTCCTTTATTGAGGTCAGCCACAATATGACCAGACTCAATCATTATCATCCGTTTGGGATGATTGCGGACAATCTGTGTATCGTGGGTAACTATTAAGATAGTAGTATCTTCCTCTTCATTAATTTTCTCTAGCAATTGGATGATTTCATCAGACTTACGGGGGTCAAGGTTACCCGTTGGCTCATCGGCAATCAATATCTTAGGGCTATTGGCGATGGCCCTAGCGATGGCAACACGTTGTTGTTGGCCGCCAGATAATTCAGAAGGAAAACTATTGGCCTTGTCTTCAATGTCCACTAGCTTCAATACTTCTCTGACCCTTGTCCTTATCTCGGTATTTTTCTTGTCGACGACTTCTAAAGCATAGGCGACATTTTCAAAAACAGTGCGTCTAGGTAATAAGCGGTAGTCTTGAAAGACAACACCAATTCCCCTGCGGTACATCGGCACCTTAGAAGAGCGCAATTTACCGACATTGACGCCATTCACTATAGCTTCACCAGAACTTGGTATCTCTTCACCGTTTAATATCTTAATTAAGGTCGACTTACCAGAACCAGTCGATCCAACAATATAGACAAACTCGCGATCTTGAATCTCTAGGTCGATGTTGTACAAGGCATGAGTTCCATTCTTGTATGTCTTCGACACATTTTTGATACTGATCATAACGTTGCCATTATACCCCCTTATCCATTTCTTAACAATATCACCTATATCCTAACGATATCCGAAAAGCCGAGGCCATGGACATCAGTAGCATCAACGACGATGATGAAGGCATCAGGGTCGTGCTTGTTTACGATGTCTAAGACCTTTTGATACTCGCTTTGTTCCACGACAACTAATAACACCTTCTTCTTTTCTGAGGTATAACCACCACTTGCCTCTAGTAGTGTCGTGCCTCTTTCTAATACTACAAGGATTTCCTTATTTATAGCTTCATAGTCATCAGAAATAATCTGTAATTCTTTAGCGCTAGTACCTCGACCATAAGTAAGAGCCCAGCGTAAACCCTGCCCTGACAAAAAGACCGCGACTAGCCCAATGAGAACTTCTTCTATACCATAGACAAATAAACCGCCTAAAACCGTCAAGGCATCCGTCAACATGACAGCCTTAGCAACATCAAAACTGGTTAGCTTATTGATGATGAGTGGTGGTATGTCCATACCACCAGTACTAGCTCCCTGTCTTACAACTATACCAACACCTACCCCCGATAATAGCCCACCAAAGACAGCGGCTAATATCGGTTCGACATTAGGTGGTTCAAATAAGTACTCTACCCCAATAAGTATGACGGGATATAAAACAGAGCTCACACTGGAGTTTATGACAAACTTGCCTCCTAAGAAAATCCCACCAACTAATAGTAGGCCAACACTCAAAATTAAAACAATAGTCGACTCATCTAGACTTATAAATGGTGATATCAGTAGTGATATACCAGAGACTCCGCCACTTAAGATATTGCTTGGTAAGAGAAATAAACCTATCGCAAAAGCTAGTATGGCATTACCCACTACTAAGCTTATAATTTCTATAACTAAGTGTTTGATTTTAGCACTCATAACGCAGATATTATAAAACATGGATGTTTCTTTATGAAGGCGAACTTGTTATTATCGGGGTATGAAAAAGCTTCTTGTCATTCTTTTAGTCCTAGCTTTAAGCGCTTGTTCAAGCTTTACTTATGAGCCTCTTACAGCTGAAGAGACTATAACCATCGCCATGACATCCGACATCCACTACATTGCCCCATCTTTAAAAGAAGGCTCTACCTTTGATGATGCTCAGGTCTTATCTGATGGTAAACTCATGTCTAAGATTGAAACTATTACTGATGCCTTTATTGCCGATATGATAGAGACGAGTCCTGATATAGTCATCATAACTGGCGACCTCACTTATAATGGGGAAAAGTTGAGTCATGAGACACTGGCAAAAAAGCTGAGTACCTTGAGTGATAATGGCATACAAGTCCTAGTGATACCAGGCAATCATGACATACTTAATGCTAGGGCCTATGAGTTTAAGGATGATGGTGTCTACTACAGTGAATATATTGATGCTGATGAGTTTCGTGAGATATATAAGGACTATGGTTATAGCGATGCCCTTTCCTATGATGAGGCATCACTATCATATCTGTATGAAGCCAAAGAAGACCTCTGGCTATTCATGCTAGACTCAAATACCTATGAAGATAATACGGGTTTTGGCCCATCTTCGGTTGGTCGGATAAAGGAAGAAACTTTGGCATGGATGGAAGACTTATTGGAAGAAAAGGATGACGATGTTGAGGTCATCATCTACCTTCACCATCCCCTTATGGATGTCGCTGGGGCCTCATCTTATGTCATTGAGAATGATGATGAACTACAAGACCTCATTGACCGCTATGAAATCGTATTAAGTGTCGCCGGTCACGTCCATGTCCAAAACTATAAAACCATCGAACTAGAAAACGTCACCCACACAGGCTTCTCCTTATCTTCCCTAGCCGTCTATGACCACCAATACACGATACTAGAGTACAAGGATGGTAGCTACGATTTAGAAGCCATAGATGTCGATGTGGAAGGATATGCCCAAGAAAACGACATAGACGATGACTTCTTTATTGACTTTGACACTAATGCTAGAGCCTACTTCAAGGAGTACTCGACTAATAGACTAGTTGGTTATTATGAAGCTGATGATATAAGCACAGAACTAAGTGAGGCCTTATTTGACCTACAAGGTGAATTCAATGTCTTACAATTCTCTGGCGAGGGCTATAAGATGTACGACCTACTTTACGAACATCCCCTATATGAAGAAATAGCATCTAGTACCAATGCCATCGTCAAAAACTTCTTTACCCAAGTTTCTGTCTTCGATGTCGACGCAACAAAGCTACACATCGACTCTTCAACTATGATAAAATGAAAAACACAAGGAGGTGAGGTTATGAAACTTATCCTAGCTATCGTATCTAATGATGACAGCAGCGCTGTAAGTAGTGCTTTAACTAAAGAGAATTATCAAGTAACTCGTCTAGCTACAACTGGTGGCTTCCTTAGAGCTGGTAATACGACCCTTATTATAGGTTGTGATGATGATAAGGTTGAACACGCTATCGACCTTATCGGTCAAGAATCTAAGCGCCGTACCGAATTAGTTCCATCTAATGCTACATATGATGTTGGACGTTACTCTTCCTTCCCTGTCGAAGTACAGGTAGGTGGCGCTACTATCTTCGTCATGGATGTCGCCCAATTCCATAAGCTATAAGACTTGAACAAAGACTTCATAAAAGCCATCTCTAACTAATGGAAGATGGCTTTTTTTGACCACTTACTGGCTTTAAAACACCTCGACAGGTATGTATTGTGATATATAGACTATTTTCGTGTCCTGCGCCAATAAGACAGTAGTCCGTCAGGATTTTGACTTTAAAGCTCATGCCGCGCTAAGAAATCATAGTGCGTCCATAAACTGACAATCTTCACAGTCTTTTCTTCTTCTATGACCTCATAAACAAGTCGATGTTTTGAATTGATTCATCTGAAATAAAGCCCTCCAAGGTCTCCGATAAGTTTTTTATACCTCGGAGAAGTCTTATATGGATTCTCTCTTATCGCATCTATCAGAGCCTTTGCCTTTTTATCTAACTTGGCAGCCTTTAAGTTTGATATATCTGCTTTCGCCTTTTTGGTATATACAATCTTGTAATCTACCATTCAGCCTCATCTTCAGCAAGGCAATCTTCAAGCGGCGTGTTCAGACCTTCTATAATCTTATCGCGCTGATGTGGGTTAGAAGTAAGATATAACGTTTCCATAAGGCCGTCATATTCCTCCTCGCTAAGAATGACTGCGTTTCCCGCCTTTGTAGTGACAATTATTGGCTCGTTATACTTGATTGTTTGTTCTAGATATGCAAAAACATTCTTTCTAAAATTTGTAATATTGGTATTAAGCATACATTTTCCTCTCTATAACCATCCTTTACGCACATTATATACCGTTTCAATTACTGGTCTGCTTTTACAAGTTCTGTCTATTTTTAGCTCTTCCGCCATAAGAAAACTGGCCTTAACCAGTCATAGTAAGTGGATGCCTGCCTCAGCACACTCATCATACATGCCCTTGGGCCAAACAGAAGCCTGAACCTCGCCAATGTGGGCCTTGTTTAAAAGGATGAGACAGATACGTGATTGGCCAATGCCACCGCCAATGGTCTGCGGTAGCTTATCATTCATCAAATCTTGGTGGAAGGGTAAATCAAGACGACTCATCTGCTTAGCCTTATGTAGTTGACTAAGTAGGGCTTCCTTATTTACTCTTATTCCCATTGAAGATATCTCGATGGCCTTATCTACTATTGGGTCATAGACTAGTATGTCACCATTGAGGTGCCAATCATCGTAGTCGGGGGCTCTTAAGTCATGAGGCTTACCACCCTTTAGCACATCACCAATCTCAGTAACACAGACAGTCTTGTGCTCTTTAGTGAAGATGTCTTCGCGTTCTTTCGCTGGTAAATCAGGGTAAAGGTCTTCTAGCTCTTGCGAGCTTATGAAGGTCACTTCTTCACATATAAACTTTTCGAGTTTGGGGCATACCTCATGTAGGGCATCCTCAGTCTTTTTGAGAGCTTTGACAATATTGCATACAAAACTCCGGAGAGTCTCTATGTTTCTATCTTCGGGTTTTATCACCTTTTCCCAATCCCATTGATCGACGTAAAAAGAATGGATGTTGTCGACAATCTCATCACGTCTAATGGCATTCATATCAGTATAGATGCCCATATCCGCAAACTCGTATCTTTTTAGGGCATCACGTTTCCACTTGGCTAAAGAGTGTACTACCTGTAGCTCATCTTCAATGCCATTGGCATCAAAGGCGACTGGTCGCTCATAGCCATTGAGGTCATCATTGAGTCCGCTGTTCTTTTTAAGAAAGAGAGGAGCAGAGATTCTTACCAGTCCCAAAGCCTCGGCTAGTTCTCTTTCAAAGGTATCTTTGACAAACTTTATTAAACGCTCAGTTTCTAAGTAACTGAGCTTGTCCTTATAGCCCTTTATTCGCCATAGCATAATCTAAAAGGCAATTACTTCAATCTCGCAAAGAGCACCTTTGGGAAGATCTTTGACTGCAACGCAACTGCGAGCCGGTTTAGTTATAAAGTACTTCTCGTATACGCTATTAAAAGCAGCAAAGTCATTCATGTCAGCAATGAAGCAAGTGGTCTTAATGACATTATCAAAGCAGCTTCCACTAGCCTCTAACAAGGCTCCAACATTCTTACAGCTCTGATGAGCTTGTTCTTCTATGCTAGTAGGCATGACACCAGTTTCAGGGTCAACTGGTAATTGTCCACTTAAGAATATTAGACCACCATGTTTCTTGCCTTGTGAATATGGCCCAACAGCAGCTGGTGCCTTCTTAGTCTCAATAGTTTCCATTTCTATCCCTCCTAAAAATATAGAGTTATTATAGCATTGTCACTAAGAAACACTACAAGAGGTGATAAG
>CAZXIB010000046.1:0-5150 GCA_964639815.1 uncultured Thomasclavelia sp.
ACTACGACATCAGTCATGATAGACCTCTAGTAAGTGCTCATACTCTTTTATCATGACCTCGTAATAGCTCATCGCATTACTATACTCTTCATACTCTAAAACCTCGTAAAGGTCTAGTAGATAGCCATATAAATTGAAAAGGGCCAGTTGACTTGCCAAAGCGTATAGGCCCTTTATGGCATCCTTGGCTAGGGCGTAGTCTTCTGTTTCTAAATACTCTTTCAAGTTATAGAAAAACTCGTCTTTTAAAAAGGCCTTTATGACCTCTCTATCGGGACTTTCTATTACAACTGTCATGTCTTTTAATATATCGGCCATTCTTCTTTTCCTGCAACACCAAATATTATACGCAAGTTATGTGGATATAGTTTAGCAAACATCCTCTCATAAAGCACCTTTTGTCCAAGCATTATCCGCTCTTCCATAATCTTATCTTTTATGTATAGCGGAGCTTGAACGATGTATAAGCAGTCTTTAGCTATCTTATAAGCCGCGTGTTTGGAACCTTTGATATAGCTATAACCAGGGTCGCTTTCTAAAAGTTTCCTTAGGGCTTTTCTTCCGGTGTTATTGTTTGGGTATTCGATGGCTATCTTATCGTAGATGTGATAGAGGACATAGCGTATCTGATCTGTCTCTATGCGGACTGGGTCAATATCATTAGTCCAAATATCAATCGCATCTTTGCCACTTTCCAATATCCGCAAAGTCACTAAGTCTTCGTCATCGAGGTAGGTATAAGATTCTGTTGACCTAGATATATTCTTGCCACAGTCGCTCAAATAGACGGGGCTACTAAAGAAGATAAGGTCTTTGAGATAGATGGAACTTATTTTAGTGGGTAACTTATGGTCTTTAGCGACTCTTTTGATGGCCTCTTTAAAGGAAATGAGGTCTTGATAACCATTGTATTGGCCATAATGGCGCCACATCGTATTAACGCTAGCGCAGTGAAAGCTGACACAACGACCATAACCTACAATGCCCTTTTCGCCATCACGCATGTGCTGACGGTCTTTGCTTAGAAAGAATAATAGGTCGTCAGGGCCAAAACTACTGAAGTTGATATTGGTTGAAAGACGCCAAAAATTAATCTCATGCATTTGGTTGAGACGGTGATATTCTAAGAGTTTACTGTCGGTTATATATGCAATAGATGCCATTATCTTAACCTCTCATAGGTATATGTACCATCTAGAACCTTCTTCAAGACATCAGCCACTTCGTTTTTAACGATGGCTGGCTTGTCAATAACCGCAACACCGAGCTCTTGGGCCTTCTCGTAGGTTGGTGGGCTTTTGCCCATGAGGTCTTCGGCTGTCATGACAACCGCCTTAGAAAAGGCTCCACCAAACATATGACGATGAACCTTTATCTCGTTGAGAGCTGATGTATCAACCTTATTAGACTTACAGGACACAAAGGCCGTTCTATTATCTTTGGCAATGATGCCATCTATTTCACAGATAACGGGATGGATATCTTCTCTAGCCCCAAAATCAATCGTTGCCGTCATGACGCAGTCATCAAAGTAGCCGCTTTCCTTTATTGTTATGTAGAGATAAGATTCTAGCCAACTGCCGACATTGCTGAGTAGTTGTTTATAGCGTTTGGTGGTAATAAGCTTTCCATTATCGATAGACAGGATGCCATGGCTCTTTAAGAGCATATAGTACTTATGGTTTCCGAAGGTCTTGGCTGTTTCTTTGTCGATTGGTACCGATATTTCGCTCTTTAATATCTGCGCCACTTTTGATATGAAAGAAGTAAAGCCTCTATAATCTTTAATCGCTATTGTCATAACCTTCTTTATCCTTGTCGTATAGTCGGTGTCCTTCATATTGGGTATTTTGTGATTGGGGCCTTCAAGTTTACCGCCGGCCAGTTCAATCATTTCTTTTATTGATAAGGTATAAATCTCATCGGTAAAGACGCAGTGCTGTCTATAATCCTTGATGACATTTTCATATTGGTCGTAATAGAGGATAGTGCCTTTGTGGTTTAAGGCCTTTTCAAAAAGGTGATAACTTAGATATCGACTACTGGATATATCGATATAGGCATGTGGGTGTTCATCTAAGACAGTATCAATATAAGCATCGTCTTTAAGTTTAACAATCTTATAGCCTATACCGTTTTTCTTAAGTATGTTTTTTAGGGCTTGAGCTTGGCGTTTAAAGGGTTGAACACGTGTAAAATAGATGACCTCTGAGACATCAGTTGATAGAGCGGTGATGACATTATTGAGATGGTCGCTGTGGTCATAGACCTTTATAAGCTCAGCCATGTCTCCTCCTTAAAATAGTCCGAAAATCTTTCCATCCTTAAGACCAATCTTAAGGGCGTTGGGCTCAGGTGGTAATCCCGGCATCGTTAGGATACTTCCAGCATAAGCCACAATAAAGCCAGCTCCTGCACTCAAAGAGAGGTCACGAATATGGATAGTATGGCCTTCGGGGTTACCGAGTATTTTTGGGTCATCGGTAAGTGATGTTGGTGTTTTAGCTATACAGACCGGCACTTCTAGAGAGCCATATTTCATCAATTTATCCATAGCTACGTCAGAATATTCGACATCTTTTGCCCCATATATGTCCTGGGCAATCTTTTTTATCTTATCTTCTAGTGGTCTATCTAGGGTATATAAGGGTTTGTAGTTACTTGGTCTAGCACATAGTTTTATAACTTCTTCAGCCAGATCAACCATTCCTTCTGAACCCTTAGTAAAGCCATCGGCAAAGATAACATCAACTCCTTGATTAACTATATGCTCTTTTAAGAAGTCTATCTCAGCTTCACTGTCAGAGGCAAAATGATTGATGGCTACACAAAGAGGTACACCGTAATTACTCATCGCTTTAATGTGTCTATCGAGATTGCCAATGCCCCTTTCTAGTGCTTTAACATCTTCTTTGTCTAATTCGCTTTCTTTGAGACCACCGTTGTATTTGAGGGCTCTAATAGTAGCTACTATGACGATGGCGTTAGGCTTTAAGTTACCTACCCTTGACTTAATGTCTAGAAATTTCTCGGCTCCTAAGTCTGAGCCAAAGCCAGCTTCAGTTATGACGTAGTCCGTCATCTTAAGAGCTAACTTAGTAGCAATCAAGCTACTACAACCATGGGCAATGTTGGCAAAGGGGCCACCATGAATAAAGACCGGTGTGTGCTCTAATGTTTGGACAAGATTGGGTTTGATGGCCTCTTGCATGAGAACACATAGCGACCCTGAGATATCAAGGTCTTTAACAGTAACAGGTTTATCGTCATAGGTATAGGCGACAATACAACTTTCAATCTTGTCCTTAAAATCATCAAGATTCTTGCTGAGACACAAGATGGCCATAACCTCTGTGGCAACCGTAATACAGAATCGGTCAGGTCGCTCTATGCCGTTTATCCTTTTGCCTTGGCCGATTGTTACTTCACGAAGGGCGCGATCGTTTAAATCGACACATCTCTTCCAGAGGACCTTCTCAGGATCAATATTCAGTGCATTACCTTGATATATGTGATTGTCTATAACAGCGGAAATGAGGTTGTTACACATTGTAATGGCATGCATATCGCCTGTGAAGTGGAGGTTGATGTCTGCCATCGGCATGACTTGGGCATAGCCACCGCCAGTAGCCCCTCCCTTTCGGCCAAAGACCGGGCCCATCGAAGGCTCTCTAAGACAAGCCATCGTTTTAGCACCAATACGCGATAGTCCATCAGCTAGACCAATAGTCATCGTCGTCTTGCCTTCGCCAGCACTAGTGGGATTGATGGCCGTCACTAAGATAAGCTTACCATCTTTTCTATCAACAAAGTCTTTATCAGTAAGATTCACTTTGGCCTTGTAACGACCATACGGTTCATAGTCTTCCTCGCATAGACCGAGTCTTTCAGCTATCTTAGCGATAGGCTCCGCTTTGCTTTCTTGAGCGATTTCGATGTCTGTCTTCATTATCTATCCTTCCATCTTGCGGCGATCGTTGAGCGCATGAATGAGAGTGAGTTCATCGGCGTAGTCAAGGTCAGCGCCCATCGGTAAACCATGAGCGATACGGGTTACTAAGACGTCATGGCGCTCTAACAGTTTTGCCAAGTACAAAGCTGTTGTCTCGCCATCGATAGTTGGCGAGATGGCAATAATAACTTCCTTTACATCTTTTATACGCCCCAACAAAGAAGCGATATTAAGGTCATTAGGATATATGCCCTTTGACGATGAGATGCTGCCTCCTAAGACGTGATAAAGACCATGGTAAGTTCCTGTTCTTTCCATAGCTACAACATCTTGGTCATAGGTGACTACCATAATTGTCGAGGTATCGCGCGAAGAATCATCGCAGATGCTACAATAGCCACCTTGAGCAATAAAACCACAGGTGTGACAGGGCGCTAGCTCCTTTTTGAGACTTCTAACCTTGTTTGATAGTTCATCTAGAAATGCTGTGTCTTCTTTTAAAAGGGCAAAGGCATAACGCTGGGCCGTCTTTTGTCCAACACCCGGCAAATGCCTTAATGCTTCAATGAGCTCTTGTAATAAATCAGGATACATTAGTCAACCACCTCGACTTTCCCAAAGACATCCTCTAGGGTGCTGATGATGTCGACAGTTTTCCGTTTCTCATAACGGACGACTTCATAAGGAACGACTTCATCAATGTTCATTGCTTTAAAACTTTGAATGAGGTCGGTTATCTCAGCTGGGCTTATTGCATATATCATCTTATCGATGCCTAACTCCTCGCAAAAGAAGTCGTACAACTGGCGGTTGTTTTGCTTGTCGTTTATCTGATGGACTAGGCTATCGGTTTGACCGGAAAGAATGATAATGTCTCTGCTTGAGGCAAAAATATCAGTGTCTTTTAGCAAAGAATAAAACTTGCGCTTATCAGGGTCGAAGCTATACTTAGTGAGTTTGTCATAGAAGGTCTTGTCCTTAACCTTTTCATCTTTACTAGCGGCACAGAGAATGGCCAGCAAATCATCTTTTTCTATGTGGAAACTCTCAAGCTCGGTTTTTACTTCTTGTACAGTAGGAAGAGGTTCTGGCAAAATTGCCTCTTCAACGAGTGCGGTCTCTTCTGCTACATCCTCTTCGTTTATAGAAGCTGTTTCTTGTAAAATGGTCTCTTCCTTTACAGATACGATGTCTTGTG
>CAZXIB010000046.1:5250-7504 GCA_964639815.1 uncultured Thomasclavelia sp.
TTCAATATCGGCTATCTTGAGTAGAGCTATCTCAAAATAAGAAAGGCTATCCTGGCCTTTACGATAGTTGTCCAAGGCTTGGATAAGGATATCAATGGCCTGTAAGAGCTCTTTGCCCTTATATAACTTGAGGATGTCTTGGGCTTCCTCTTCAGTAATGGTTGTAAGAAGTGACTTAGTGCCACTGCGTTCATAAACTATAACATCCTTATAGATGTCGATGAGGTCGCTAGTCAGTAGTTTGAGATTGGTGCCGCTGCTATACAAGTTCTTAGAGGTAGCGATGACTTCCTCAATTTGTCCGCTACGGACATTTTTAATGATGTCAAGCTTTTGACTAGGGTCTAGGACACCAAACATCTGTCTCAATTCTTTAGTTTTGATATCACCGTCACAATAGACGATGGCCTCTTCTAATATAGATAGGGCATCGCGCATAAAACCGCCTGCTAACTGACATATGACATCTAAGACACCATCTTCATAGACAGCACCTTCGCGTTCTAGAATGTTAGCTAGTCTCCCCTTCATTGATGTATCATCAATCTTGGCGAAGTTGAAGCGTTGGCACCTAGATAATATCGTAGGAATAATTTTCTGTTGGTCAGTCGTTGCCAAAATAAAGATGACGTGCTCTGGTGGTTCTTCTAAGGTTTTTAGTAAGGCATTAGAAGCCGACGACGACAACATGTGTACCTCATCTAGAATATAAACGCGATACTTGCCCATCATCGGACGGTAGCTAGCCCCTTCTATGATTTGCCTAATGTCATCAACCTTATTGTTACTAGCAGCATCAAGTTCTATGATGTCAGGATAGTTGCCCTCAGCAAAGGCCTTGCAGTTAGGACACTCCCCACAAGGTCTTTCTTCTCCTGTGCAGTTGAGGGCCTTAGCAAATAGTTTTGCAATCGATGTTTTACCAGTTCCCCGTGGCCCACAAAACAAATATGCGTGAGAAAGTTTGTTAGTCTTAATGACGTTTTGCAAGGTCTTAACAATATAGTCCTGACCAACTACTTCCTCAAAGGAAGCTGGTCGATATTTACGATATAAAACTTGGTATGTCATTAGGAATATTATACCATAGCTGCTTTACTTCTGACGTTTGGTCTTAAAATAATCCTTTAGTACTTTGCTGCTCTCTTCCTTTAAGACAAAGGGCAAAATTTCTGGGTAGTGGTTTAAATCCTTGACGTCTTGTATTTTGATGTTAGAGATGAGCGCACCGCCCTTGGGATCTGATGTTCCAAAGACGACTTTGTTTATGCGGCTTTGGATGATGGCACCAACACACATGATACAAGGTTCTAGCGTCACATACATGATGCAGCCATCGAGATGCCAAGTTCCCAGCTTCTTAGTCGCTTTACGAATGGCGATGATTTCGGCGTGGCCAGTTGGGTCTTGCATTGCCTCTTTTTTATTGTGGCTGGAGGATAATATCTCGCCATCTAAGACAATGAGACAACCTACCGGTACCTCATCTTCGCTAGCGGCTGTCTTTGCCTCTTTAAGAGCCATTTCCATATAATCTATGTCTGTCATTTGTCTTTGCATCTTCTCTTTCATCGTGTTCTACCTGTTTATCTTGTATCAAAAAAGGTACACACAACTAGAGGGTCGTATGGCTGCTTCCTTCCGGACCTGACCAGATTAGATCATAGCTGTTGTACCACCGATATGGTATCACAAGGACTGACTTTGGTAAAGTCTTGTCACTTAGCTCTGTTATGTTACACGTGTAACAATTAGAACAGCATTTGGACGATGTTTCACGTGTAACATCTAGTAGGTAAATGACTGTTTAGATAAGACTTTGTCTTGTTGGGGGTGTTGCTCTGAAAAGCCAAAATCTACCCTACGGAATTTCTTATCTTTTTTATGTTGCGATTCATTAAATGTCTGCCTAAATTCCTATATAGAAATGCTTTAAGTGCTGACATATCTTGACGGTGTTCTTTAAGTAAATTGTCTGGGCAATCATAAATTCCAAAATCTTGATTTATCCCTTCGCTTTGAATATATGTATTGTTTCGTTCAAAATCAATTATAGGTTTGCGGAAATCTTTCACAGCTACGCCATATCCACAAAAAGCCCCTATACAGGCAGAATTTATACTTTGTAATCGTGAAAGATATGCCTTATCTAATATAAACGCTTCAAGTTCATACCATACCCCATCCAAATAAACTTCTACCCAACTGTGGAAAATATTTTGAGGAGCATTTTTATATACAATGCCAGTCATTG
>CAZXIB010000047.1:0-7416 GCA_964639815.1 uncultured Thomasclavelia sp.
CGACTTTTTCCTTCAGCTTTGATAGGTAAAGACACAATGGCCCCCTCAGGAAAGTTCTGTATAGCTATCCCCACTAGTAAGGCAAGAGATGCCGTATCAGAAATAATGCCAGTACTTTGAGCGCTGATAAAGGCAATACCAGCTGCCGCTCCCTCTGGCACGTTGTGTATTGTCACCGCCAGAAACATCATCAAGGTCTTAGACAAGCGCTTTTTGCCTACTATGCCCTCTGGTTTAGCGGCATGGACATGTAGATGTGGTAAGACACTGTCAAATAATAGTAAGGTGCCAATGCCCAGTAAAAAGCCAATCACAACAGGCGCAACCGAGGTCGCATCTGTGCTTACCTCAAGGGCTGGCAGAAGTAGCGAAAAGAAAGAAGCGGCAATCATTACACCAGCCGCAAAGCCCAGTAAGGCCTTCTCGACCTTGACATCAAGCCTATCGCCCTTAAAGAAAAAGACCGTTAAAGCGCCTAAGCTTGTGCCGACAAAAGGAATCAGTAGTTGTAAATAGCTCATGGCTTCTCAATGATGTCGATTAGAGCCCTAGCAGCTACATCTAAGCCCTCCTTATTCGCAAGACCTAGATTAGTGTATATCTCACCCATTAAAACACCAGCCTCTTTAGCGTTTTCTAATAGTTCATCTATCAATATGTCGCACCGCTCTTTCTCCTGCATTGGGCCAAAGGGATTGGCAAAGTAAGTCTCAGATAGACCAACTTCATTTGTCGTCCCAAGGGCAAACCGCCGGCCCTTGACATAGATGTCTTTAACGACACTTATATCGTCAATAATACTTATGCCTCTTTTGTCATCGTAGTTATTGGCATATAAGAAGATATCGACCTTGTGAGCTGTCGTTATGACATCGTAAGAACTAGCAGGTGTTATTACCCGGGCATTATTATTGCCGGGGTTAAAGAAGATAGACCTATCCATATCGCGATATGTCGCACTACTATCGAGGTCATCAAGTCTTACAAAGGCCCCAATCTCTGTGCCTTGACCATATATTTCCCCATCACGAAAGTACATGATACCCATGTCATCAAAGATGACTGTTTGCCCGTCAATTAGAGCACTTATCTTATTCATGGCTTCGATGGTCTCTGACTTACCAGCCCCACTATCACCCATCAAACAGACTCCTTTAGTCCGCCCATCCTTCAATCTTATCTCTAGCATAGCTCCATGAATTGGTAATAGTCCTCGCCTTATCATAACGAGGTTGTGTAAGGTCAAAGCCATCTTCTTGAAATAACCAAAGTATTCTATTATGGGCTGATAAGATATCTTACCAACGTATATATCATTTACTTCATCGTAGTAATAGACTGTGTCTTTCTTATCGTCCTCAATGCCAAAGAGGATGATGCATTCAGGTTTTTTCGACCAGTGCTCAATAGACGCAAACTCAAAGAGGTTGGCAAGACCCACAGCACTAGCTATATAGTCTTTATGGAAGTAGACAAAGGTGAGACAAGTACCAACCATAATAGGAAAACAAAAGAAATCACGATATGACCGCGATATGCTCATAGGGTCTATATCGGTTTCGCTAAAGATTCCAATGCGTTTATTGTGCTCAAGTTCAATTATCATCGGTGAGCGCATCATGACCTTATGGATAAAAGGAACCTTCGCTAAATCACTGTATTTGCTTGGTAAGCTAGTCTTTGCCTGAGCTAAGAAAAAGGAGGCATTAGTTCCAGCCTGAAGCTGACGATAAACGTAGTTACGATGTCCTTGTAGCTTTTCTTGTAAAGTGCGATATAGCGATAAGATTAAGTCATTGAAACGCGTGTCGGTATCAATAAAACGAGCCCCCAAAATACCACCATCGTTTTTCGAGTATATGCAAGAAAAGCGATGAAGACCCCGCCAATAGTGATAGGCCTTTTCAACTAATACCAGTAGCGCCAGAGCATCACTTTGAGCTAGTAGCGAAGACTCTTCATAAGATATCATCAGTAGATACTTAATCGTTTCGATAAGATGGCTGATAGTATCTTCTGTGTCTTCATCTTTACAAAGCCACCTATACATGGCTAAGTCTTCTGTTTTTAGGTGGTCTATAAAGTGTCTTAAGAAGAGGCGAAATTCCGGTGAAGTGACTAATTCCTCATGATTATCATAATAGGCCCTTGTGAAATCGATTAGGGCCATGCCCTTTTTGATGTATAATGAATCCATATTTGCATTATATTGATTTTGTCTTTTAAAAGCGAGGAAAGAGCTATGGAATTCATCAATAAGAACCTAGATACTTCACCCATATATGATCCCGTCTTTGGGATTGCTAAAATGGCGATGGACGACACTGACCCATCGACAATAAATGCCACAGCTGGCTCACTATATGATGAAGATGGTGAAATCATTGCCCTAAAGTCTTTTTATGAGGCCTTTGATAATATCAGTGACCAAGACAAGGCTAGATATGCTGAAAGCTATGCAGGAAGTGAAGCCTATAGTGATGCCATCTATCGCCATGTCTTGTGGGGCAAAGTAAACCTACCTACTAAAGTCATCGCTACAGCAGGTGGGACAGGAGCTGTCACGCTTATATTCAAAGACATCTTAAAAGAAGGTGAGCACATCATTATCCCCAAAGTCGCTTGGGTCTCCTATAAGACGATAGCTGATGAATACGGTCTAGTGCCTACTACCTATGACCATGATGACCTAGACAGTCTTTTAACCAAGATTGATGAAACAGCTAATAGACAAGACAAGATAGTCCTTGTCGTAAATTCACCTAGCCATAATCCCACTGGTCAATCGCTGAGCTTAAAAGATTGGAAGAGAGTACTTAATCATCTAAACGCCCTAAATAAGCCTGCTGTCTTACTAAATGATATTGCCTATATCGACTATTGTAAGGATCCTATAAAAGAAAGAGAGTACTTCTCCCTTTTTAATGATGTCTCTGACAACGTCTTAGTCACTATTGCCTTTTCAATCTCTAAGACAATGACGGCATATGGCATGAGACTTGGGGCTCTACTTATCATCCATAGAGATAAAAAGACACTAGAGGAGTGTTATAGTGCCTTAGCTAGGTCTTGTCGCAATTTATGGTCTAATCCCAATACCGGAGCCATGGCAGCCTTTGTAAAGGTTATAAACGAAGGCTATGAAGACTTCTTAAAAGAAAAGAAGCGCTATATAGATTTATTAATAGAGCGCTCAAATATATTTATTGATGAAGCTAGGCAAGTTAGTCTTCCCCTATATGATTATAGCGATGGCTTTTTTGTGACTATTGCCATAAAGGGTGAAAAGCTAGATGCCTTATACGATGCGATGATTAAAAATCACATCTATGCCGTTAAAGTAAATGATGGCATCCGTATTGCCATCTGCTCCGTCCCCAAGACTAAACTATATGGTCTAGCTAAACGCATCAAAGACCTCAGCGAAAATATATGAAGTTATAGTCTTCTGTAATATAAGAGTCTTCTAAGTAATGGATGACTAAACCCTCACTTGTCGTCTCTTCTAATGGCATATTCACTAAGACTAAAAATGAAATAACAACTAATAAGACCACTAAGACTAGCTCCAACAAGACCCACAAGAAGACCTTGTAACCCTTAGACTGGTCTTTTAGGTGAGCTGCGACAAAAGAAACAATAATCATGATAACGCCTATAATGGCCATTACCATAAAGACTAAAGTAAATCTCGGTCTTAGACTCATTCCTATGACTAGACCTATGCCTTCAAGAATGGCCCATAAGGCAATAGCTGATATTAAAGTCGCTAGACCAATCTTTTTTGTCGCTACCATACTCACTTATTATACTCGGAGACTATTAATGATAAAGTCATGCAGACCAGATATGGCATAAAGATGATATCGATAAGCGATAGTAAAGAGAAGATACCTAAGGGATAAGCCGAAGTTATCGTGATGTTGTCGTGATTGACTAAGGCAAAGGTAGTAAAGATGAGTAGGGCCAAAAAGGCAAAGAGGTAAGGCTTTAAGATTACCTTCACATTATCACGCAAGACCTCATAGAAAACAGCAGTATTAATACTCAAAGCGACAATCACAAACTCTAGCCCTTCATAAGCCAAGAATAAATCACCACTATCAGCGAGTAGAAAGATAACTAAAAAGCTCATGACAGCCATAAAACATAAGCGTCCAATAGAAACCCGCTTTACTATAAGCATAAGTAAGACCGTCATCCCCACTAAGACAATAGTCGCAATAAACCATAATCCCATAAGTAGTAAGGCAAAGGCCAATAGTATTGTGTTTAGTTCTAACCAGTATGATCTTTTCATAACGCACCTCCAGTGCCTATATCTTAAGGCCTTTTTCTTTTAAACTTGTCCCAAAAAACGGACTAATATAAACTTTAGTTATGAAGGTGCCATACACTAAAGAACGGCTTCTAGCTGTACTTTCTATTTTGATAAGCAAGTCTGATAGTGAACACTTTGTTTCTAGTAGTGTCATCGCAAACGCCTTAATAGACTTAGGCTATACCTGCGATCGTAAGACAATCATCGCCGACATCAAGTCACTGCGCTCTTATTTTTATATCACCTCTATTAGAGGCTCTAAACTTGGCTACAGCATAGAGGCCACACCCTTCACCAGAACCGAGCTCAAAGTTCTAACTGACCTTGTCTCAGGCTTTGGTGGTATTACTAGTAACGACAAAAAGAAGCTCATCGCTAAGCTATATGCCTTTACTTCCGTCTATAATCAGGATCTTTTTAGGGCTATGAGTAGACTAAGCTCATCTCGTACGACCACTAACCTCTATGACCTCGATGCCATCTTAACAGCTATCGCCAAGGGCGAGTTTCTCTCCGTTAAAATACGCCGAAAGAAAAGTCTTATCATCCCCTATCTTCTCGATATTGATAACGACACCTATTACCTCTACTATTCATATACTGATAATGAACAAATCTTTCATGTAAGGATCGATAACCTCACCGATATACAAACGACAGGTGAAGCTCATCTAAAACCGATGCGCTATAAAGACTGTTTTAAGCTGATTGATGAAAGTGTTGACTCCTATGTAAGCCAAGACCTCAAAGAGGTAAGACTGGCCCTTATTAACGCCCCCAACTACATAAAAGATGATATAGTCCGCTCTTTTCCCAAAGCTATCTTCGCTAAAGATGAAGTCATTATCAAGGTGCGCTTATCGATGACCTTCTTTAGTAAGCTTACAAGTTATAGAAACTACGTCAAAATATTAGAGCCTTCTTCTGTAGTAAAAGAGTACCAAGCCTTTTTAAAGGACATCCTTGCTGTCTATCAAGACACACAATAAGCCATCGTCCCACTCTAACAAGTAATGTAACTTCACTATTGACAAGTATTACAACATATATAAAATAAAAGAAGTTCACATAATGAACTATTTGCCTATGAAAGATTTGAATGAAAGAGTATTAGAGGCGTGGATTGAACTTACTTCCACCATTAATAACGATCGACTAGTTCCCAGTCTTACCTACAACGAGGCCTTAGTCTGTCACTATGTCTATCTCAAAGATGAGAAAATGACAGCTAGTCTATTGTGTGCTAAGACGGGCATACTTAAGTCGCAGATGAACCGCATCTTAAACCAGTTAGAGGCCAAGGGTTCTATATTCAGACATCGCTCTGACACCGATAGACGCGACATCTATATCGAACCCAATAGGGACAATCCTGTCTTCGTTGACCAACACGAGCACATACTAAAGCTCGTGGACAAGATAACATCTCGACTCGGCCCAGAGAAGAGTCTAGAAGTTATAAAACTATTCCAGCAAATCACAAACATCGCTAAGGAGGTACTATGATACGATTAATCGTTGATTCAGCAAGCGACTATATCACAGAGGAAATTGAAAAGCGCAATATGACAGTGGTTCCTGTCCAGATAGCTATGGGTGACCATAACTACCTAGATGGTGTAAACCTTACTAAAGACCAGTTCTATGACATGTTGGTGAGTACTAAGGAATTCCCCAAGACTTCCCAACCCTCACCCGACACCTATCTATCACTATTTGAAGATGCTAAGAAGAAGGGTGATGAAGTTCTTTGTATTACGCTGTCTTCCGCCCTTAGTGGTACATACCAAAGTGCTCTTATCGCTAAACAGATGGCTGAATATGATGACATATACATCATCGACAGTCTCAGTGCCACCGGTGGTATAAGACTACTAGCTGAAAGAGCCGTATCCCTAATAAAGGAAGGTAAGCCAATCAAGGAGATAGTAAACATACTAGAAGAGGCCAAGGGTCGTATCTTCATCTTAGCTATAGTCGATACACTTGAGTATCTATGTATGGGTGGTAGAGTCTCTAAGACTGTCGCTACTATTGGTGGCCTTGCCAACATCAAACCCATCATAACAGTCACAAGAGAAGGCACTGTAGATGTCGTAGGTAAAAAACGTGGTCTCAATAAGGCTATAAACCACATCGTTGATACCGTCAAAGAACTAGAGATTGATGAAAACTACGATGTCTACTCCATCTTTACCTATGGTGAAGAAGGTGTCAGTAAACTAGAAGAGGAACTAAAAGATGTCGCTAAATTCCAGCGCATTCAAATCGGCCCTACCATTGGTGCCCATGTAGGCCCTGGTACTTTCGGCATCATCTTTATTCAGAAGTAGTTAAGTGGGCAGTGCCCACTTTTCTAATGCTTATAAAAAGCTGTAGCCTAGACTACAGCACTTTTTAGTGGTACGCCCAACAGGGATCGAACCTGCAACCTTCAGAATCGGAATCTGATACTCTATCCAATTGAGCTATGGGCGCTTGTTAGAACTACCAAAGCCACCAATACGTTTGTCCGTTGGTTTCTCTTCCTTTGCCGTATAGTAGGCTAAAAAGACACCTTGGACAAAACGTTCACCACGCCTTAAGTCCATAATCACATCTGACCTATTGATGATAGGAACAATAATATGACCCTCATTTGGCGCCTCATAATAATCAGCATCAATGATACCGACTGTATTAAGCAAGGCCATCTGATACTTAAGACCTAAGGAAGACCTAGGATATATCTCTAAGACATAACCCTCTTCCATCTTACATCTTATGCCTGTTGGTATACGAATACTCTCACCAGGTCTAAGACTAATATCAATAGGTAAGACAAAGTCATAACCAGCACTCTTAGCCGTTGCCCGTCTAGGAAGACTTATCTCTTCTAAGATGGCATTGTAGTCTACATCATGATGACCTAATAAGTCCTCGTAGTCTTTCTTAAAGCGTTCTAGCGATACTTTAGCGAACTCTGCAACAGTCATAGAAGAATTATACATTAATCCTTGTCAAATTGATAGAGCTATGTTATGATACATGAGCGCACAAAAGCGCATACGAAGAAGTACTCAAGAGGCTGAAGAGGTGCCCCTGCTAAGGGCATA
>CAZXIB010000048.1:0-7327 GCA_964639815.1 uncultured Thomasclavelia sp.
GGATTTTACACCGCTTCTTGAAGATTTATTGATTTACAAGTGTCGAACTACCGAGAATCGCTGTGTTTACATGTTCATTGCGACCTAGTTTGGCAAGGGCTGTAGTAGACATGCCAGTAGCCAAACGTAGATCCTTCTTTTTCATGTTCTTATCGATTAGTAGCTTCCAAAGCTTGTTATAGCAAACATTCATCCTTGACACCTCACACGTATAATTTACTATATCTTAACATAGCAAAGTCATTTCATCTATTATTTGTCCAATTTTCAGATTTTAGTTCTATTATCATGACTAATCTTACAGGGAAACCGCGATTAAAGGTATCATTGGCACATATCACAAAGCCTCTTTAGAACACAGTATATTTTGGTCATAGGAGACGTACGGATAAACTTGCTTTCTAGCCTTCTGGATATTAGTGAACCAGTACTAACGCCTGTCAAGAGCTAAGCTAAGTCCGCTACAAACATCGCATCCTGAAAGTACATAGATATATAGAAGTTTAGGTATAGGCCAAGTGGCCATCTTATCAGAATTTACTGCCATGGGCGCCATTATATCGTAAGCAATGGTCTAAAACTTGGTATCATATAGACATGTATATCAAAGAGGAAGTCAGTGCCACACTGACTGTAGAAAAGTCTCTATTTATAGCCTATCTAAAGCGCATTGACGATATAAATGAGTTCAGCACCTATCTTTCTTCGATAAAAAAGAAGCACTATGACGCTACTCATCACTGCAGTGCCTACCTCTCAGCAAGTCATGAGCGCTCTAATGATGATGGTGAGCCAGGCGGTAGTGCTGGCCTACCAATACTATCAACTCTTAAAAAGGCGAATATCACTGATGTAGGTGCTGTTGTCGTCAGGTGGTTTGGTGGTGTAAAGCTTGGTATGGGCGGTCTCATCCGTGCCTACTCTAAGGCTACTTCTCTAGCTATAAAAGAGGCAACCTTACTAGAGCCGGTAAGTCTAAAAGAGTATGAGCTTGTTTTGGACTATGATATGGCTAGTAAAGTAGAAAACTTCCTTTGCCAACAAAATATCAACTTCACTAGTGCCTACGACCTCAAGGTAAAGATTACCTATGTCGTAAAAGATGATATAAGTGATAGAATCATCGCTATCACTAAGGGCATATCTCCTATCTACATCGGCAAAAGAGTTTTCGAAATAGAACTTAGATGATAATATAGAGCCATGCAAGCCATCATCAAAACACTAGACTCCATCAATAACTACATCGGCTATCTTTACTTAGTCGTCTTTATCGCTGTGGTAGTGATGTTGGTGCGAGTACTACTAGCTCTAATGAGGCTATACCATAGTGCTTCGGACTTTGATATGGCTATAGAAGCTATTAATGAATCTTACGCTTCTAAAAAACAAGTCTATGAAAACTACAAGAACAAAACTCGTTCTATCTTCTCTAGTGTTCTAAAGGTCATAGCGGGCTATGAGTTATCACGCATGTACCTATCGCGTAAAAAGCGTGCTGAGTTACACCACGAAAAAGATGACATTTCACTTAGGGCAAAGCATGATAAGTACATTAAAAGATTGCTTGAAGACTAACGATATCTACCATATAGATACATATCTTTCGCCAAAGACTTGGCGATTTTTTTATTTAGGGCATTAGGCAACATACGCCATGACCAGTTGCCACTTTCCGTTGATGGGGTATTCATGCGGGCTATAGAGTCTAGGCCTAAGATATCCTGTGCTTGCACAATCACTGTATCGGCCACACTTGACCACAAAGAGCGCATAATGCCCAGACGATAACCTTCTTCCTTATTGAGTCTTAGATAATTGGTGACATAGCGCTTATCATCCTTAGAAAGCGATTTAAACCATCCTTCGATGGTATCGTTATCGTGGGTACCACTATAGGCAATACAGTTTCTTATAAGATTATGGGGAAGATAAGCCGAGTCTTTATCATCAACGGAGAAGGCAAACTCTAGTACCTTCATACCCGGAAAACCACACTTATCAAGTAAGTCTCTTACATCATCAGTGATAAGTCCAAGGTCTTCAGCTATAAGATCAAGATGACCATAGTCTTTATGCAAAGCTTCAAATAAGGCATAACCCGGGCCATCTAGCCACTTACCATCTCTAGCAGTTGTCGCATCTTTGTCAATGGCGTAATACTTACAAAAACCTCTAAAGTGATCGATGCGTACCCGGTCAAACAAGCTACACTGATAAGCAATCCGCTCCGTAAACCACTTGTAGCTGTCTTGGGCCTGATATTCCCAATCATATAAGGGATTACCCCAAAGTTGCCCGTCTTCACTAAAGGCATCACCGGGTACTCCGGCTACTAAAAAAGGTTCGCCATCCTCATCTACTAAAAACAGCTCGGGATGCGACCATAAATCAACAGAGTCTCTAGCTACATAGATAGGTAAATCACCAATGAAGTAGATGCCTTTACTATTGGCATAAGCTTTAAGGGATTGCCATTGTTTAAAGAAGAGGTATTGAATGATGCGATGATAGTCGATGTCTTTAGCGTATGTAGTACTAAACTCATTAAGAGTAGCGCTATCTCTTTTTTTAAGACCTTCCTCCCACTTCCACCAAGGTTCCGTGTGCCAGTGTTCCTTAATGGCCATGTAAAGACAATAGTCTTCTAGCCATGACTGATTCGCCACGACAAAAGCTTCATACTCTTCATTCGGTATAAAGCGCTCATAGGCTTTTTTTAATACCTTAGGCCTATACTTATATAACTTGCCATAGTCGACGTGTTCACTGTCTTTTCCCCAATCAACATCTTTGTATTCGCTCGCTTTTAATAGACCCATCTTACATAAGATATCTAGGTCAATAAAATAGGGGTTACCAGCATAGGCGCTGCATGATTGATAAGGTGAATTGCCATAAGAGGTAGGACATATTGGTAGTATCTGCCAATACGTTTGACCTGCTTCCTTTAAAAAGTCGACAAACTTATAAGCTTCTTTGCCAAAAGTCCCTATGCCATAGGGTGATGGTAGTGATGATATCGCTAGTAGTATGCCACTGCTTCGCATTAGACCTTATAAAAAAGCTCACCGAGGCAAGCTATTCTGATGAATCGCTAGGTAAGTAGAAAATCTGTTCACCATCTTTTGAGAACATGTAGTTACCACGGGCATATGTCTGGACATAGTCAGGGTCATTCAACTTATCTCTGGTAGAGGTAAGAGAAGCATTCTCTTCTTGTAAGAGCTCTAGTTCTTCACTGACTGCTTCGGCTTGTTTTTGTAGTTCTATCATGCCAACTACTTCCACACCTACTTCGAATAATAGATATATTGAGATACCGATAACAACTATCGATACCATCTTAATCAAACTACGCTTAACGCGTCTTTGTCTTTTGCCTTTTTTCATGTGCTCCTATTATATGCAAGTCCCTTCCCTTTTAACAAGTCCCTCCGCAATCATCTACTCTTGATATAGTGATGATAGTAAGTGCGATAAATGGTCTTATGCAGATATATCTGCTCACTTCTAGTAAAGGGATAGGTCTTGGCTCGCCTCTTAAACCAATAACCCTTACTTCTAAAGACCTCATTGATATAGCGGTCACCTAAGTCTTTATCACGTATGTATAGTAATTCTTTTAGGGCGCAAATAAATACTTTTGTGGTGTGATGTTCTAAGGGGTCGTGGTAGGTAGTAAAGAAACCATTATCCATATAGTAGTTTAGGTAATAATCTACAGCTTCAATATAGCCATATAAACTATCTAAAGTAATCGCTAAAGATGGCTTATGTTCAATGAGCTCACGGTATTCATAGCCAATCTTGCCTGCCTTATGAACTAGTATTGGCCAAACAGCAACATCTTCTTGTCTTCCTAATTTCGCAAAGCTTAAACCACAGTGTTCTAAAAAGACCTTTCTAAAAGCCTTACCTAGAAATGATGACTCACTCAAAGCTAAAACATCCGGTGCTTCCTTTAAACAATAGACACCATTCTTTACTAAAGGCTTTATAGGTACACCATCAAGACTATAACCAAAGACAAAAATATCAAGCCTAAACCTATCAATATAGAAGTAAGCTGCTTCTGCTAGCTTATCAGTAGCAATATCACCAGCTGTGATGAAGATGATTACTTCACCTTTAGCTTCGCTTATAGCGATATCTTTTAGCTCACCAGTGCCTATAGCATCACTCTTTATAAAACGATAACGCTCATCATAATCATCTGCACACTCTATACCATTGCCTAGAATACACAAAAACTCGACCTCTTTTAGCGTCTGGCTCCTTAGTGATGCAAGCGTATCTTCTAGCTTACTATCATCAATAACTAAGATAGTGATAGTAACTTTTATATCTGTAGATAAAGACATCGTCATATTTGTATCACAAGACAGTGTCTCTTACAACGACCTGCCACAAGATAACAAGGTCTATCATAATGAAATGTCGTATGATAATACTAGTCCATGCAGATACTAATAACTTACCTGATAGTGATAAACATCATCACCTCAATAAGCTTCTACATTGATAAGCGCAAAGCGATAAAAGGTGCTCACCGTATAAGTGAAGCAAGCCTTTTATTGCTGGCACTTATAGGTGGCTCTTGTGGAGCGCTTATCGCCATGTATCTCTTTAGTCATAAGACAAGAAAATGCAAGTTCAAGGTCTTAGTTCCTTTAGCGGTCATCATGCATGCGCTAATGTTTATATGTCTCGTCGGAACTGTGTTTTAATCATATAAAAATCAGGAAGCCAATAGACACTCCTGACTATAAAACTATATGGTGGAGCTTAGCGGGTTCGAACCGCTGACCTCTACGCTGCCAGCGTAGCGCTCTTCCAACTGAGCTAAAACCCCGGTACGGCTAATTATAAACAAATCAAGGTAAGTTGTATAGTCCCAAAACGTTCTTGCCCTTTAAAAGAGGACTATTACGCAATATAATATGGCCATGGGCTCGTAGCTCAGAAGGGAGAGCATACGGTTCGCATCCGTAAGGTCGAGGGTTCGATCCCCTTCGGGTCCACCATTATTTGAATGGACTTTTTGCCTATACTTCTATTAGGAGAAGCATTTAGTTCGATAATTTATCTTAGCTCATTATAGGAGCCGATGTATGAGTTTGATTAACTGTCCAGAGTGTAACAATCAAATATCCGATAAAGCAGAACATTGTCCACATTGTGGTCTTCCTTCTGCGTATTTTAATAAGCAAGGCCAGGATGCAGTTGACCATATCGATTTTAAAAACTTGGCCAATGTACTAATCACGTTTGACCGTGATTATTGTCGTTATTTTGGGCAAGACCACTATATTACAAGTCGAGAAAAGAAGCAGTTAAAAGACACTTATGATAACTACTACATCACCCTTAAGAACAAAATGATATATCAGTATGCATGCAACAACGCCGCGAAACTAAGAATAGACATTGAAAGTCTTAAAGACTTTTTACGAAAGATGCATACATTAGATGACGATATCACTACTCACAACACCAATTATGTCGAAGCTACACTTGAAAGAGAGAAGGATTACTTCGACCATATTTTAAAGGACATTGATGACAAGATTAGACTAGATGAAGAACAACGTCGTGCGGTTATTATTGATGATGATTACTGTTTGCTGGTAGCAGGAGCAGGGGCTGGAAAGACGACAACAATGGCTGCCAAAGTCAAATATCTCGTAGAAAAGAAGGGTATTGATCCAACAGAGATTATTGTTATTTCATACACTAATAAGGCAATTGGGGAACTACGCGACCGCATCAATAAGGGATTGCGCATTCCGGCAAAGATTTGTACCTTCCACGCTTTCGCTTTTGATATTGTAAAGAAGTTCTCGGACAAACCGCCAGAGATTAATTTCTCCTCTTACAGTATTGTCTTTGATATGCTTGAGAAAGCCATCTTCAACAACAAGAAACTCATGCGTAACTTAGTTCTATTTCTCGGCTATTATTTTGATTTGACTGAAGATGTATTTAAGTTTGATGACCTAAATCAATACCACACATATAAGGCGTCACAAGACTATGAGACACTGAAAAGTGGTCTTGGCGAATATGTAAAGAAGATAGAAAGCCAGCGCTCAAAGACGAGGAAGAGTATTACTGGTGAATATCTGAGGTCTGTTCAGGAAGTACAGATTGCAAACTTTTTATATCTCAATGGTCTTGAGTATGAATATGAAAGCGTTTATCCATATGGTTCTCTTTCAAAGAGAAAAAAATATACGCCAGATTTCTATATTACGCAAGGTGAGCATTCTGTATGGTTAGAACACTATGCTTTATCGCAAAGAGGATACAGTAGTATTTTCACGCCAGCCCAGATTAAGCGATACTTAAAACAAATTCACGATAAAAGAAAGCTGCACAAAGCGCATAAAACAAGACTAATAGAAACCTGGTCACTGTATAACGACAAACGTCCATTGCTCGAACATTTAAAAGAACTACTAATACAGGAAGGTTTTATATTGAAACCGCGAAATCTTGACGAGGTTTATAAGAAAATTGTCGAGACAGGTAAGGACAAGTACATATACAAGCTGATATTTTTCATGATGAAGTTTATCGAGCAATATAAGACTACTGGATATGACGAGGGCGGCTTTGCTATACTTCGGCAAAAGACGGATAACCCAAGAACACTACTATTCCTTGATATCGCAGAACAAGTATATCAACACTACCAATCTGTCTTAAAACAACGTAACCAGATTGACTTTGCCGATATGATTAATGATGCCCATTTCTATTTGCAAGAGATTGAACGTCAAAACTTAGAATTACCGTATAAATACATTATCATTGACGAATTTCAGGACATCGCACGTCAGCGTTTTAATCTGACAAAAAGATTATCAGAAATCACAAAGGCAAAGGTTGTCGCTGTTGGTGATGACTGGCAATCTATCTACGCTTTTTCTGGCTCGGATATTACTTTGTTTACACGCTTTCTAGATTTAATGGGAGCAGGAACAGAGCTACAAATTACCCATACCTATCGAAACTCGCAAGAATTGATAGACATTGCAGGCGGCTTTATCCAAAAGAATACAACGCAAATTAAGAAACAGCTTATTTCACCAAAGCATCTAGATAACCCTATTGTGATTGAGTCTTTTGATGATTCATCAAAGATAATGAAAAATCTCGCTGCTGATTATTCCGCCAGATCAGCCCATGCGCTGATGCTTGTTCAGCGCATGGGAATCGCCGTTTAGCGCAGTCTGGCCGCAGTTTAGCCCATGGCCTTATACTTGGGATAAGAACTGTCGCATATTCACATCACCTGTATCTATCCAGATAGTACTATGGG
>CAZXIB010000049.1:0-7252 GCA_964639815.1 uncultured Thomasclavelia sp.
GGATTACAAAGAGACGTTACACATGCCCAAGACAGACTTTGAGATGCGGGGCAATTTACCTAAGAAGGAACCCACAATCTTAGAGCGTTGGGAAAGCGAAAATCACTATCACAAGATACTTGCCAAGAATGAAGGCAAAGAACCTTATGTATTACACGATGGGCCACCTTATGCCAATGGTGACTTACACGTTGGCACAGGCATGAATAGGGCTATTAAAGACATTATCGTTCGCTCTCATGCCATGGCTGGCTACTATACACCATTCTTCCCAGGTTGGGATACTCATGGTCTACCGATTGAGAACGCAATTCAAAGGCTCGGTGTTGACCGTAAGGCTATATCTGCAGCCGACTTTAGAAGGAAGTGCGAAGAATATGCCAAAGAACAAATCAAAACGCAGATGGCTACGATGAAGCGTCTTGGTCAGGTCGGTGACTTCGATAACCCTTACATCACCCTAAACAAGGACTTTGAAGCTAGACAAATAAGAAGCTTTGCCAAAATGGCGCTTGACGGAATGATATTCCAAGGCCTAAAGCCTATCCATTGGTCACCTTACCAAGAGACAGCTATCGCCGATAGTGAAATAGTCTATATTGACCGCAAAGACCCAACTATCTTTGTCGCCTTTGATGTCTTGGATGGTAAGGGTGTTTTGGATGGAGATGAGCGTTTTATCATTTGGACGACAACGCCTTGGACTATCCCTGCAGATTTAGCGATCTGTTTAAACCCTAACTACGACTATGCCTGTGTTAAGACGGCTAAGGGTAAGTTAATAATGCTGGCAAGTAAGGTTGATGAGCTATTACCACGCTTTGATTTAGAAAACGAAGGTATCTTAAAGACTTATAAGGGTAAAGACCTAGAATACATCACCGTCAAACATCCTTTCTATCCTGAAAGACCATCACTTGTCATCTTAGGTGAGCATGTCACAGATGAAGATGGCACAGGTTGTGTTCATACCGCTCCAGGTCATGGTCTAGAGGACTTTTATGTGGGTCAAAAGTATGGCTTAGACACCTTTTGTCCGGTGGATGAGAAGGGTTTACTGACCGAAGAAGCTGGTGATTTCTTAGCTGGCAAGTTTGTCCTTGATGCCAATAAGGATGTCACGGTTAAGCTAGATGAACTCGGTGCACTTATGGCACTAGAATGGGTAACACACTCCTATCCCCATGACGAAAGACTAAAGAAACCTGTCATCTTTAGGGCGACAGTACAATGGTTTGCCTCGGTTGAGAAGATAAAGGATAAATTAATAAAAGCTGTTAAGGATGTTAAATGGCTCAACTCCTATGGCGAAGTGCGGATGCTAAATATGATTAAAGACCGCAAGGATTGGTGTATCTCAAGACAACGCTTGTGGGGCGTGCCTATTCCTATCATCTATGCCGAAGACAAGACGCCAATCATCAAGGAAGAAGTCTTTGAACATATCGCTAATCTCTTTGAAGAGTACGGTTCTAATGTCTGGTTTGAAAGAGAGGCTAAGGACTTATTACCAGAGGGTTATGCTGACCCCCATTCACCAAATGGCAAGTTTACTAAAGAGACGGACATCATGGATGTCTGGTTTGACTCTGGTTCTTCCTTTAACGAACTGATTGCCCGTGGTGATAAGTTCCCGTGCGACATCTATTTCGAAGGTTCTGATCAATACCGCGGTTGGTTCAATTCATCACTTATCGTATCAGTTGCCACAAAAGAAACGGCTCCATATAAGACCGTCATTAACCATGGCTATGTCGTTGATGAAAAGGGCGAAAAGATGTCTAAGTCTTTAGGCAATGTCATCGATCCTAGAGACATCATTGAAGAGTATGGCGCTGATATCTTTAGATTGTGGTGTGCAACAGTTGACTTTAAAGCAGACTTGCGCATTGGTAAGGAACTATTAAAACAGGTATCTGATGCCTATCGCAAAATCCGCAATACCTTTAAGTTCATCTTGGGTGTCACTAGTGACTTTGACCCTAAAGAGGTTATTTCTTATGAAGAGTTAGCACCGATTGATAAATACATAATGGTACGCCTAGACGATTTAAACAAGACCACAATCGACGCCTATATGGGCTATGACTACATATTGGCCAATAATGCGATGTTTAACTTCATGACCAATGAGCTCAGCGCCTATTATTGTGACTATGCTAAGGACATCCTCTATATTGAAAAGAAGAACTCTTTAAGACGTCGTCAGGTTCAGTCTGTCCTATTTGAGTGCTTAGATGTCTTATGTAAGTTGTGGTCACCTATTTTATGCTTTACATCTGATGAGGTCTATCAAAACTACGCTCACAAAGAAGATGTCACTTCAGTTCATTATACACACTTTAAAGAGACGGTGGATAGAGACGATAGAGAAGAAGTACTGGCTGACTTTGCTATGCTGAATGGACTACGCGATGATGTCTTAAAGGCCTTAGAAGAGGCTCGCCAAGAGGGTGTCATTGGTAAGTCGCTAGAAGCCCATGTCCACTTGAATGTAGACAGTGACACTAAAGCTCTACTTGATAAGTGCTTTGGCAATATGGTTCATCAGTGGCTAATCGTATCGAAGTTCTCTTATACAGATGAGAAACTAAAGGATTATGATAACGCTGGTATCGCCATTACGAAGGCTGAGGGTCAGGTATGTCCACGTTGTTGGAATGTTACGGATGAGCCTGATGAAAATGGACTCTGCCCACGTTGTCATCACGTCTTACACGACTAAAAGAAAAGCGAGGTCTTAAAGAGGTCTCGCTTTTTAAAAGACATGGATGGTGCCACTTGCCCTTAGACTTATTGGCGTGATGGCTTCCTTAGGAAAGAAGTTTGACATAAACGCACAGAACCTTTCGCCATCTTCTTTGGCAATAATGGCTAAGACTGTACCTTTAAAGCCACCACCATGGACACGGCTAGCACCTCGCCCCACTTCATGAATAAAGCGATTTATAAGAGCTAAGGCTAAGGCTACTTTTTGTGAAGTTACATCACTTGTCACAAAGCAGTTTTGTAATAGTTCGAAAGAAGAGCGACCAGAGGCATCGATGAGCTTTAGTAAGACATCGATGTCTTTATTCATCATGGCTTCTTTGACCTTTTTGACCCGTTCATTCTCTTCAAAGAAGTGCATGGCCCTCAGTTTTGCCCTATCACTTGAAATATCATTAAGCTTTTTTAGTAAGGCGTTTATATCACTGTCGCATAGCCTTTTAACACCCAATGCCTTAGCAACCATCTCCATCTCCTTTGGTATGGCTGAGTACTCTTTGTTTAGACCACCGTGACCCTCACCAGTATCGATGATGTATAAGTCATAGCCGAAGCTGGCGAAGTCGAAGTCTAGTTTTTCATAGCTTGGTTTATTGGCGTCTTTAAAGTCTAATAGTATTGGCCCACCAATACAACAAGCCATCTGGTCTAACATACCCGAGGCCTTAGACCAAAAGACATTTTCGGCATACTGACCAATCTTGGCATAGTCTTGGTAGGTCATAGATGTACTATTAAAGAACCAGTCGATGATAGAAAGGATGGCCATGGAGAAGGCGGCTGATGAGGATAGGCCTGAGCCGCTTAAGACATCGGAGGTGATGCAGGTATCAAAACCCTCAACACTATAACCCATCTTTTTAGCCCCATCGATAAGACCAGACACTAAGGCGACGGTGCCTTTAGAATTTTTGTAGTTTTCTAGTTTATTTAAAGAGATTGTAAGTTCACGGTAATCATCGCTGATGATATGAATTTCGCTCTTTTTATTGGGACTTGCTATAGCGACGACATCTTTAGCGATGCTAGAAGCTATGACTAAGCCACCATTGTGGTCAGTGTGATTGCCTATTAGTTCTAGACGCCCAGGACTAGAAAAGAAGTGGCCATCATCTTTGTGGTAATAGTGTTTAAAACGACTAGCTAAGTCGTTATAGCGCTTATAGCTATCTTCGCTTTCGCCATACAGTTTTTGTAGTACTTGTTTATCTATCATGTCGCTCCTATTTTACAATAATCACAAAACTTTGAATATCTAATAAATCTTTAATCTTTTAGAAATATACTGAGGGCACAAGAAAGGAAAAGGTATTTATGAAAAAACTTCTAAAATCAACTTGGGCAAGAATAACGATTGGTGTCATCGCCGTCTTCGTGATTGTTATTGCGATTGCCTACTTTACAAGTCGTCCTTTGATTGCACAAGAGGATGCTAAGACAATAGCTTTAGCGGAAGCGGGAGTGACACAAGAGGAAGTTATTTCCTTAGAAGTTGTCGCAAATGATGACTATTACACCGTTACCTTTGTAACTGAAGAAAAGAACTATTCCTTTGATGTCGCTAAGGATAATGGTGATGTGATAAGAGCATCCTTCACTATTGATGGTGAAACAACAGTGGATAGTAATGCGGCTACCGAAGAAGAAACAGCTACGACAGAAGAAAACACCACTAGCGATACTACAGGTAGTGACAGTACTATTTCATCATCATCAAGTAGTAATAGTTCAAGTACCAACACATCTTCATCTTCTTCTACTGCTAGTAATACTACCACTACTACAAGTACGTCTATTACTGAAGAGAGCGCTAAGGCTATAGCTTTGGCTGATGCTGGCGTATCATCGTCTGATTTATCGTATATCTCAGTTGATATTGACTACGACCATGGTCAACTAATATACGAGATTGACTTCTATGCCAATGGTACAGAATATGAATACGACATCTCTGGTAGTGATGGAAGTATTATCTCTATGGATTATGAGGTCAAGTACAGTGGTAGTTCATCAAGTAGTAGCGGTGCTATAATTAGTCTATCAGAAGCTAGTGAAATAGCTTTAGGAAGGGTATCTGGTGCAACTTCCTCTAACCTTAAAATCAAACTAGACTATGATGATGGAAGACAAGTCTATGAAGGAGAGATCATCTATGGTGGCATGGAATACGAATTCAAGATTGATGCCTATAGTGGCAGTGTCATCGAATGGAGTGCTGAAAGCAGGGATTAAGTGATATGCGCATCTTGGTAGTAGAAGATGAAAGAGATCTAAATCACCTGATAAAAAAGAACCTCAAGGCTGAAGGCTATGGCGTCGACAGTGCCTATGATGGCCTAGAAGCTTTAGACTATTTAGAAAGCGCCGAGTATGACCTTATCATAGCTGACATCATGATGCCTAATATGAATGGTATAGATTTAGTAAGAGAGATACGACACCGCAATATTGGTATATCCGTTATCTTCTTGACGGCCAAAGACGCCGTCGAAGATAGGGTCACCGGGCTTGATGCAGGGGCTGATGATTACCTCATCAAGCCTTTTGCCTTTGCCGAGCTATTAGCTAGAATTAGAGTTCTATTTCGTAAGGGTCAAGATGTCAAAGACAATAAACTGTGCGTAGCTAATCTCAGCCTTAATCTTGAAACGCGTGAAGTCAAAAGAGGCGAAGAGCCTATATCTTTATCAGCTAAAGAGTTTAATCTTTTGCGCTATATGATGCTAAATCAAGGCATCGTGTTATCTCGTGATAAATTAGAAGAACATATTGGCGACTGGGATCACACGACTTCCAGCAACGTCATTGATGTCTATATTAGATACTTGCGCAAAAAGATAGATGACAAGTACGATAAGAAGCTCATCCAGACCGTTAGAGGCGTCGGATATACTATCAAATCATGAAATACCTTTCCATTAAATCACGTCTTGTCATCCTCCATACTATTTCGATGACCTTAGTTGTCATACTAGTTTTAGGTATTCTCTTTAGTATTAGCTCTAGTGAAATTCTCGCCAACATCGAAAATAGCTTAATCGACAGGGTCAACGAATCATATGAGCACATAGAGTATCGCGATGGCATGTTGACATTTGATACGGGCTTTATTGAGATTGAAAATGGTATATATCTATCTGCTTATGAGACAGGCAGCACCGACCTCTTATATGGACGTATACCCTATGGTTTTATCTATGATTTAGCTTTTGAAGATGGCGCTGTACGTGAGATAGAGGCTGGAGAAGTCACATATTATGTTTATGACACCAGCGTTCCTATTGATGGCTATGGCACGATTATGGTACGTGGCATCGTATCAATAACTAACGCTACCCAAGAGTTCTATCAAACAGTGCGTTTGGCTGTGATAATGTTGCCAGTGCTTGTGATACTTACAGTTGCCTGTGGTTATATATTAAGTAGAAGAGCCATGCGTCCGGTTGCCATAATTACCCGTACAATAAACGAGATAAGAGCCAACAAGGACTTGTCTAAACGAATTGGTTTGGGCGAAGGTAAGGATGAGATATACAAGTTAGCTGCAACCTTTGATGAACTGTTAGAAGACTTAGAGAATAGTATGGAGCGCGAAAAGCGTTTCACCAGTGATGTAGCTCATGAACTTAGAACCCCAATCACAACAGTTAAGATGGCTCTAGATGACATCTATCGCCATAGACTATCTAAAGCCGTTAGAGAAGATGTCGATATCATCAAAGCCAAGAATGAATACATGGCTAAGATGGTAAGTGATTTATTACTATTAGCGCGAGCCGATCAAGGACGTCTAAACATCACCAAAGAAGAGTTAGACCTCACTAGTCTTATAAAGACGCTTGCGCAAGAATTCGCCGATATAGCTAAAAGTATAAAGCTAAACATCGACGTCGAAGATGAACTAAAGATAATGGCTGATGAGGCTTTAATGATAAGACTTTTAAGTAACGTCTTAGAAAATGCTACTAAGTTTACAAAGACTAAGATTGACATAAGAGCGCACAAGACCGATGAAGGCATCGTCATTGCCATAAGTGATGATGGCATTGGCATAAGGGAAGAAGATAAAGAGAAGATATTTGACCGCTTCAGTCAAGTCGATACTAGTCGCCATAACGATGGTAGCGGCTTAGGTCTTGCCATGGTGAAGTGGATTGCCGAAGTCCATGGAGCTACTATCACCGTCGATAGTGCGTTAGAAAAGGGCTCGACCTTCAGTTTCTTTTTCCCTATAGATAACTCATAACAAAAAAAGAGGTGCATCACTAAGCTAGCGTCCCATAAGGGAGTAAAGATTAGTGCAATTTAGACTTTTTCAATAAATTGACCTAGATGTATAAAATCTGATAGAAGTTTAGGTTTAATTGTCGAACTACTAAAATATTGTGTCAAATGTAAATATACTGTTATGCCGATAGTGGAAATAAAGTGGCTCTACTCCAAATTTAGTGGATAGAAGACTTATATGTTAGACTCCTTCTAG
>CAZXIB010000050.1:0-7163 GCA_964639815.1 uncultured Thomasclavelia sp.
ATAAAATAATTTAATTATTTTATTTGGTATATTCTTATAAAAAAGGTATAAAATAATGTTTGGTTCGGTAAGGCGTACCTTGAAATTATGAAGCAAAAGAAAGAAATTGAAGTCATCGAAACGATGATACGAATTTATTGTAAAAAGAAGCATGGCTACAAAAAAGAATTATGTTCTGATTGCCAAGAGCTTTTTGACTACGCATTGTTTCGCCAATCAAAATGTCCATTTAAAGATGAAAAACCATTTTGTTCAAACTGCAAAATTCATTGTTATAAACCAGATATGAAAGAGAAGATCAAAGATGTAATGAGATTCTCTGGACCACGTATGGTTTTATATCATCCAATTGTCGCAATAAAACATGTGTTACAATCGCATAGCGAAAAGAAAAAAATGGAAAAGAAAGGTAATTAAAATGTTTGATATAGATTTACTTAGATTGATTAAAAATAATAAAAAATATTTGGGATTAGCAGTGTTTTTATTGATTTTAGGCATGATTTCGAATATTGGAATTACTGGTTCTATATGTGCTTTTATATATTTTTTAGTTGAGGGAATTGAACTAAGTTTACTTTATTTATACGTATTATTAGGTTTGCTTGGTTTTGTAATTTTAAGATTTTTAGCTTCAATTTTTATAAGTAAAACTAAAGATAAATTAGGTAGAGAAGTCAAAAAGGATTTAAGAAATAGAACCTATGACAAGATATTAAAAATTGGTAGTAGAGAGATTGGCGAATTATCAACTGCCGGATTAACTCAAGTTGCATTAGAAGGAATTGAGCAACTCGATTTATATTATTCAACATATATTCCTCAATTTTTCTATAGCATGATTGCTCCGATAATTTTGTTCTGTTTATGTGTTTTTATTGATTGGAGAGTCTCGTTAGTTTTGTTATGTTGTGTCCCTTTAATTCCGTTATCGATAGTAGCAGTTAGTAAATATGCAAAAAAAGTTTTTGCTAAATATTGGGGCAAATACACTTCAATGGGTGATGCTTTTTTAGATTCTGTCCAAGGCTTAAAGGAATTAAAGATTTTTGGGGCTGATGGTTTATACCACAAAATGATCAATGCAAAGTCTGAAGAATTTAGAAAAATTACGATGAAAGTATTAGTTATGCAATTAGCTAGTACGACCATTATGGATTTAGTAGCCTTTGGTGGAGCTGCTATTGGAGTAGTTATTACCTTAATGAGCGTTTTAAATAATGGTCTTAATGTTGTCTTGGGTTTATTTTTAATTCTTATAGCTGTTGAATTCTTCTTACCTTTAAGAAATTTAGGTAGCGCTTTTCATGTTGCGATGAATGGTGTAAGCGCTGGTAAAAAAATCATTAATCTTTTAAATGAAGAAGAATTACCATGGGGCGAAAAAGAGGTTAGTGATATTAGTATTAAAATTGATAACGTATCTTTTTCATATGATAAAACTCGTGAAATATTAAAAGATATAAATATTGATTTTAATAAAAAAGGACTATACGCAATAGTTGGTGAATCTGGTTCAGGAAAATCAACTATCGCTAAACTTATTTTAGGTAGCGTTCGTCCAGATAAAGGTGATGTTTTTATAGGGAAAGAGAAAATTAGCGAAATAAATAGAGCATCATATTATTCAAAAATTGGTCTAGTTTCATATAACTCTTATATCTTTAATGAATCAGTTTTTGATAATTTTAAACTTGCTAAAGAAAATGTAACTGAAAAAGAAATATATGACGCTTTAAAGAAGGTAAATTTATACAATTTTATTATTGAAAATGGCGGACTCAATAAAGTAATTAATGAAGGATCGACGAATATTTCAGGCGGACAAAGACAACGCTTGGCTTTAGCTATAAATTTAGTTGCTGATAAAGATGCTTATATATTTGATGAAGCTACTAGCAATATTGATATTGAAAGCGAAGAAATTATTATTAAGAACATTTATGAACTATCTAAAAAGAAACTAATCATTTTGATTTCGCATAGATTAGGTAATGTTATTAATGCGAATAAAATCTTTTATATGGAAGATGGTCGTATATTAGAAAGCGGAACCCACGAAGAATTAATTAAACTCAATAAAGGATATAAAAAGTTATATTTTGCTCAACACGAGCTAGAAGTTGGCTATAAATCCTATACTAAAAAGGAGGAAGCGATATGAAAAAAGTAAAATCACGTCGTAGCGGCCTCCGAATTATGGCTAAACTTATAACTTTACTTGGTTCATTTGCTTATGTAATGGTTCTAGCTATTATTAATGGTACCTTAGGTAACTTATTTTCAATTGGAGTTACTTTCTTTGGAAGTGTTGGTATAGCTAAATTATTAGGGGAATTTGGATACGCTAATCCTATTAATATATCTTGGCTAGTTTTAATAATTCTTATTATTGGATGTGGAATATTAAGGGGCATATTAAGGTATTTTGAACAATATGCTAATCATTATATAGCTTTTAAGATTTTAGCTATTTTAAGAGATAAGATATTTGCTAAATTAAGAGTTTTAGCTCCTGCTAAACTTGATGACAAACAAAAAGGTAGTATTATTTCGATGATAACTAGTGATATAGAGACCTTAGAGGTTTTCTATGCTCACACAATATCACCAGTTTGTATAGCAACCTTAGTTAGTTTAACTATTGTATTAACAATTGGATTTATTGTTTCGTGGTATTTAGCTATTGTGGCTTTAGTTGCTTATATATTTATTGGAATTATTTTGCCTATAATTTCATCTAAAACCATGAAAGATACAGGTGTTAGATATCGAAATAAGTTTTCTAGTTTTAACTCTTTTTTCTTAGATAGTATTTTAGGCATTAAAGACATTGTTTTAAATAATGCAAGCAAGCGTAGAGAAACGGAAGTTAATAATAGATCTATTGCTTTATTAGACGAAACTAAGAAATTAAAAAATAAAACCGCTCTATCTAGTGCCTTAACTGAATTATTTGTGACAATCTTTATTTTGTTAGGAATTTCTATTGGAGTGGTTCTTGTTATATATGACGATTTAGATATAGGAAGACTTGTTATAGGTATAGTTGCTATTATGTCTAGCTTTGGTCCTGTGATAGCGATTTCTGCCTTACCAGGTAATTTAAACCAAACGTTTGCTAGCGGCGAAAGAGTGTTAAGTTTACTTGAAGAAGAGCCTTTAGTAAAAGAAATAACAGATGGTAAAAATATTGATTTTGAATCGCTCGAAGTTAAAAATTTATCTTTCGAATATTTAAAAAATAATGAAGTTCTGCATGGAATTTCTTTAAAAACTAAAGAAAATGAAGCCATTGGTATCGTTGGAGAATCGGGTTGTGGTAAGTCAACTTTATTAAAATTATTGCTTAGATTTTATAAATGTGAAGAAGGCGAAATTTTATATAACGATATCAATATTGAAAATATAAATAGCAAGAGTTTACTTGATAATGTAACACTAGTTTCTCAAGAGACATATCTATTTAATGACACGATTGAAAACAATATTAGACTTGCAAAATTAGATGCAACAAAAGAAGAAATTATAGAAGCAGCAAAGCAAGCATCAATCCATGATTTCATTATGAGTTTACCAGAAGGATATAATTCAAATGTTGGTTTGATGGGTGATTATTTATCGGCTGGAGAAAAACAACGCATCGGATTAGCTAGAGCATTCTTAAAAGGTTCAAAATTGATTTTGTTAGACGAACCAACTAGTAATGTTGACTATATAAACGAAGGAATTATTCTTAGTTCATTAATAAATCAAAAGAATAAAAAGAGTATTATCTTAGTCTCTCATAGACAAAGTACTATGTCGATTGTTGATAAGACATATTCAATTCAGGATGGTCATATAAAGGAGGTTTAATTATGGAAGAAAATAAGAAAGAAGTTAGTGAAACAGAAAAAGATGAACTTACTAGTGAACTTCTTGCTAATGTTGAAGAAATTCAAAGTGAACAAAGCGAAAAAGTAACTGAAGAAGTTAAAAAGAATAAAAAGAAAAAAGTTAAAGTTGAGGAATCTATAGACGAAGATAAAATTTTTAGAAAGTTTAAAATTCGTGACATAGTTTTCTTAGCTATAATGTCAGCTTGTATGATTTTAACCGGTGCGGTTATGCCTTTAGCGGCTCAAGTGCCACTATTTGGGATCATTCAAGTTTGTATTGGTCTTCAATTTACAATTTTTCCAGTTTTAGGAATGCTAAAAGTTAGAAAACCTGGTTCATTACTATTAATGTCTTTATTTTGCGGAGTCGTTTTAGTATTTATGAACTGGATTATGTTTTTCTGTTTATTAGTTTGTGCACTTATATGCGAAGGGTTAGCATTATTAATCTTTAAAGGATATAAAAACGATTGGGCAAGTTTCTTTAATGGAATTATTTATTTTCCGTTAACTTTACCTTTCTTATATGTATATTACGCATTCATTTATAACTTTACTGATGAAGAAGGTGAAGCTGTTAAAGCATTTATTGGAAGCGATGTAGGAACTGCTATTGGAATGAGCGTTGCAGTTATAGCGATTTGTGCTATTGGAGCAACTATCGCTTTTGTTATTTATAGAGAGTTAAGAAAATCTGGAAGAATTAAAAAATGAACTTTTTCACCTATAAAAAGAAGGTTAACCCATTACTAGCACTCTTTTTAGCGATCTTCATAACTATATATGGTTTAGTAACTGCTAAAAATTTATTAGAGTGCTCTATTTTCTTAGGTGGATGTGTTATTTTTTATTTACTAGTTGGATTATATAAACAAGTTTTTAGAATGTTGCCATTTTTAATTGTAATAGGAGGCATATTTTTTCTTGGATATTATTTAGCGACTAAAACATATGATTCAGCATGGGCGATAGTTAATAGAATAGCTGCTATATTTATTGCTATTATTCCAGGAATGTGTGTTTCGGCAACGAGAATGAGTAGAAGCTTATCGATGATTAAAGTTCCTAGATATATTACATTAGGAATGCTTATAGCATTATCTTTTGTACCTTTATTAAAAGAAGAGATTCGTAAAATAAAAGATGCTATGCGTACTAAAGGAGCGACCAACTTATTTAATCCTAGAATATTTTATCGAGCTTTCTTTTATCCATTAGTAATGAGACTAGTAAGTATATCTGACACTTTATCTTTATCGATTGAAACACGCGGTTTTTCGATAACTAGTAAAAACTATACAATCTATAAAAAAGAATATTTTACGATTAAAGATTTACTATTAATTACGTTTATACTTACTTTAAGTGTGTTGGTAATTGTGTTATGAAAGCAGTCGAATTTAAAAATGTAAGTTTTTATTATGTACAAGATGAACCTATTTTAGAAAACGTTAATGTTACTTTTAATTATGGCGAAGTTAGTTTAGTTTCTGGAAGTAGTGGTGTTGGAAAATCTACCTTTATGTATATAGCAAGCGGAATTATCCCATATATTATTGAAGGAAATTTAAGTGGTGAGGTTTACGTAAACGGAGAAGATATATCTAATTTAAAACTTGGTGATATAACTCAAAAGGTAGGCGTTGTGTTACAAAACGCGGATGAACAAATTATTTTGAAAATAGTTGAAGATGAGATTGCTTTTGGATGTGAAAATCTTGGTTATAAAGAAGATAAGATCGAAAAGCAGATTGAAATAGTGACTAAGTTAATGAAGCTTGATAGAAAAAAAGCTTGTCGAGCTCTTAGCGGTGGACAAAAGCAAAGATTAGTTACTGCATCGACTTTAGCAATTGGACAAAAGATAATCTTTTTAGATGAACCGCTTGCTAATTTAGACAAAGAAGGTAGTCTTGATTTATTAAAAGCTTTAAAAGTATTAGCCAATAATGGATATGCTGTGATTATAATTGAACACCGTTTAGACTTGGTGTTGCCATTTGTTGACAACGTATATCATGTGGAAGATGAAAAGGTTCAAAAAATAGAAAATAAAGAAGAATATTTTGATAGTGAATCTGAAAAAATAGCTGGATTTTGCAGAGTTTTTGATAAAAAAGAGCCAGTTTTTGTGGCGAAAGATGTATCTTTTAGATATAGCAGAAAAGAAGATTATATCCTTAAAAATATTAGTTTTGAAATAAAGAAAAGTAGTCGAAATGTCATTCTTGGGGAAAACGGAGCCGGCAAAACAACTTTATTAAAACTTATTAGTAAACTTAGTAAAGTTAAAGAAGGCATAATTGAAAATACTGTAGTAGAAAGATCTAAAAATAGGAAAAGAGGGAATAAACATCGGTTTAAAAAAGTCGGATATGTTTATCAAAACCCAGATTATCAATTATTTATGAAATCTGTTAAAGAAGAAATGTATTATAATGCATATTCTACTGAATATGCCGATTATATCGCTGATTTATTTAATGTTCGTTATCTATATGATCGTCACCCTCAATCGCTATCAGAAGGTCAAAAAAGACGACTTACCATTGCAACTATATTAGCAATGAAACCAGATGTATTATTGTTAGATGAACCAACAGTTGGTCAAGACAGTAAATCTTTAGAGAAAATGGTTAATGCATTAAATAAGATTCATGAAGAAACTGAAAATACAATGATTATAATTACACATGATTTTCGTTGTGCAGAAGCCTTGTCCGAAAATGTCCTGCTATTGAAAAATAATGACGAAATGATACAAGGAGATATTAGCCTTATAAAAGAGTATTTTGGTAGAAGTTGAAAAGGTTTTAAATTTTTAGTTGAGTTCTGCGTGCAAATTTTCAAAAATAGCGGTTTTTTAAAGGCATATAAAATGTAACTGTAAATCCCTTTTTGTTTAAACACGATTAAGTAATTATATAGGTAGTCTTTTAGAACGAACACAAAATATAAGAACGATATATTAGTGACTTATTTTTTTGTGTTAGAATTTTAATATAAATAAAGGAGTGTTTATGAAATGTAATGATTGTGGATTTGAAAATCGTGAGCAAGCTGTTTTTTGCAGCAACTGCGGAAAGCGTCTTGACGGTATGAGACAGTGTCAAGTTTGTGGGCAATTAACGCCTGAAAACGGAATTTATTGTGATCATTGTGGTGCTAACAAAAACAATGTGGTGCCCACTCAGAAGTTTGTTAATGCTAAGGAAAAAGAGAAAGTGGGTGTTACAAAGAAATTGACTAAGTACTCAAAAGTGCTTTCTAATTGTTCGTTTG
>CAZXIB010000051.1:0-7094 GCA_964639815.1 uncultured Thomasclavelia sp.
TGTATCATAGATATCGTGATGGATGGGTTGAGATAATAACCGGTTGCATGTTTGCCGGGAAGACCGAAGAGCTAATAAGACGTATCAAGGTCTTAGAGTTTGGCAAACAAGAAATCATGGTCTTTAAGCCGATGATTGATGACAGGTACTCCGATACTAAAGTAGTATCCCATGCTGGGTCTTCGGTAGAGTCCCATCCCATAACTAAACCAATCGAGATATTAGACTACGTCAAGGAAACTACACAAGTTATCGCTATTGATGAAGTTCAGTTTTTTGATGACAGTATTTGTGAAGTGTGTAATACACTAGCAGAAAAAGGCAAGCGTGTTATGTGTTCTGGACTTGATATGGACTTTAGAGGTGAGCCCTTTGGGCCTATGTCTAAGCTCATGACCCAAGCGGAGTTTGTCACTAAGCTTACCGCTGTCTGCAATAAGTGTGGTGCACCGGCTACGCGCACACAACGCATCATTAACGGCAAAGCTGCCTCTTATAATGACCCCGTTGTATTAGTTGGGGCTAGTGAGAGTTATGAAGCACGGTGCCGACACTGTCATGAAGTACCTGACCACCCTGAACTATCTAAGGAGTCTATCTAATGGATGCTAGAATAACTAAGCTTAGTTCTATTGAAAAACGCTATGATGAGATAAGTGAACTTTTAGCTAGTGAAGAAGTTGTCAAAGATATGAAGCAGGTCACTAAGCTAGCCAAAGAGCAGGCTTCTATCAAAGAAGCCTATATGGCATATCAGAGTTTAAAGGCCATCGATAGTGATATTGAAGGTGCTAAAGAATTACTTGCAAGTGATGACGTCGAACTTAAGGCCATGGCTAAAGAGGAGATTGCTAGTAAGAGTGAAGAAAGAGAAGCACTAATAGTAAAGATTGATGAATTATTACTGCCAAAAGACCCAGAAGATGACTACGACTGCATCGTTGAAATAAGGGGAGCAGCAGGAGGCGATGAAGGTAATATATTTGCTGGCGACCTCTTTCGTATGTATAGCTACTATGCGGAATCTCTAGGCTATAAGATTCAAGTACTTGAATCAAGTGAATCCGAAGCTGGTGGCTATGCCCTTATATCCTTTCTTGTCAAAGGAGTAGGAGCCTATCGCCACTTCAAATTTGAAAGTGGGGCCCATAGAGTACAACGAGTACCTAAGACCGAAGCTCAAGGTCGCATCCACACCTCTACTGCTACGGTATTAGTATTACCTGATGTTGAAGATGCTGATATCGAAATACCAGATAGTGACTTAGAAATTGAGACTCATAGAGCCAGTGGAGCTGGAGGCCAGCACATCAACAAGACGGATAGTGCCGTTCGCATTGTTCACAAGCCAACAGGCATAACAGTCAATTGCCAAGACGGGAGAAGCCAGATGGCCAATAGAGAGACAGCCCTCAAGATAATTAAAGCTCGTGTCTATGAAGAATACGAAAGGCAAAGAAAAGAAAAAGAAGGAGCTATTCGCCGCTCTAAGATAGGTACTGGTGATAGGTCAGAGAAGATAAGGACTTATAACTATCCGCAAAACCGTGTATCTGATCATAGGATTGGCCTTACCATCAACCAGCTAGATCGAATAGTTGATGGTAAGCTCGATGATATTGTTAAGGCCTTACTGGCTAACGAAGAAAAAGAGAGATTGCTTGATGACGACATATCATAGGCATCTATTACTTTACAAGGAGGCCTTTGATAAGGCTGGCATTGACTGGCAAGTTGCCAAGACCTTTCTCTTTGAGCTTTGTAATGAAAAGGGCATAGACCTTTATAGAGAGCTTGATGATGATGCCGACCAGGAAGTAGCTGGAAAATTTGAGGCCGGTATCAAAAGGATATTAGCAGGTGAACCTCTTAACTATGTCTTGGGCTATTCCTTCTTTTGGGGTTATAAGTTAATAGTCAATAAGGATGTCCTCATACCAAGATATGAGACCGAGGAGTTAGTTGGCCATACCCTAGGCTTTATTGATGAATACTTCAGTGATGGGAGGCCTAAGGTTGTCGATATCGGAACGGGCTCTGGCGCTATTGCCATCGCCTTAAAGAAAGAAGAGTCAAGACTTGATGTCTTGGCTACAGATATTTCCGATGCAGCTATTACTGTAGCTAGACGCAATGCTTTAGATAACGATGCCGAGATAGCATTTCTCAAGGGTGATATGTTGGCGCCACTTATTGAGAAGAATATAAAGGTCGATATACTAATATCTAATCCACCCTATATACCAAATGCCGAAGTTATCGATGAGCATGTCAAAGACTATGAACCCCATGTGGCCTTATTTGGGGGCGATGATGGTCTAGACTACTATAGGTCTATCTTTAGGGATGCTCATAAGGTGCTCAATGACAAAAATATGCTGGGCTTTGAGATAGCTTATGATAAAAAAGAAGCTCTGACAAAGGAGGCTAGTAAGTACTTTGCCAATGAAAATATCACTGTTTTAAAGGACATAAATGGCAAGGATCGGATGATGTTTATAATAAATGCTTAATTTTTCACAGATTTATCACAGACATCTGGTGTAATGACTATGCAGATTATCTTTTCATTACTTCTCCTCGTTAATGATAGGAACAGGACGTGACCTTGGGTGTAAGGTTCATGTCCTTTTTTCATTATAAGATTTGTGATTTGTATTATTTATGACAGTGTAGTGGGTATTTCTAGCCTTTCCCAGTTTTCTTAGTAAGCTCTTTTCTACTAATCTTCGAATTATCCGCGAAGCAGTAGATGTACTTACATTCAATAATTCAATGACATCGTTTCTAGTTATTACGCCTTGTGACACAGCATATTCTAAGACTTTGTCTTCATCGCTTAGATATTCTCTTTTATATGAAGTGCTTCCTTCTAGTTTTGAATCTAACGTACTGCTTGAACTCGTGTTGACATTAGGCAAGATAATTTTAAAGGTGTTTTTAGTAGTTTCGAACTTTGGTTTTTTCTTTTCGTCTTGGTAGGCACTCATGATTTTTCCTATTCCTGTCCCATATGCCTCAATCAGTTTTAAGCGATAGAACACATTCGCTAAGTCCTGGTTGCGACATACAGAAATACCAGCCATGATATCCTCAAGTTCAATTCCCGGCATTAATCCGCCCATGGATATAAATTCAATTCGGTCATCATATATGCTTATAAAGGCACTGGCACTAAAGGAATAATCACGGTGAACAAGCATATTTAAAAGCGCTTCTCTTATAGCTACTTCAGGGTAGTCTCTGATATCTATGCGCAAGAGTTTTTCTATTGTTGCATGGGTTTTATTGTGAATGTCGATTAGATTATAAACTTCATTCATTTGCCGAAAAAGAGAACCAGAAAATTCTCGGCGATCTATAAAAACGCCTTGATCATTTCCTTGAAAGATGGCGACCTTGATGGTATGAACACACTGATCAGACAAAAGAAGGGCCAGATTACTATAGAGATTGTCTTGGCCAATCAGTTTCAAGGTTCGCGTTTGTCCTTGGCCAAATTCTACATTTCGAAGTTCAAATTCTTTCTTAGCGGCTTCAAATGTGAGTTCTTGATTAAAAGAGCGCATTGTTTCATAGCGGTCACCGTCAGTTTCTTTTATCATACGGCGGATGGATGCATCAGTAGCAGGAACGGAAGATAGTCCCTGCCTAACATATACGCCTTCTGGTCGTAATCCCTTCTTTGCAAGATAATATGGTCGATTTGTCCCGCGCCGAACATCCACAACAACAATCTCTTTCCCGTCTTCTATAACGGTCTTATAGTGAATAAACATTGTTATATCTGGTTTGATTGTATCTCTTATCATATTACTTATCTGCAAAGAAACGCTATCAGGGTCGTTAACACCAACAACCGTCCCATCATCTTTAATGCCGATATATAGTTTCCCGCCATCGCTGTTGGCAAACGCAATAATCTCCTTTTTAATATCATCTACAACTACTTCTTTCAGTTCGACAGTTTCACTCTCTCTAAAATACATTTCAACAACCTCTTTTATACATATTATATCAAATCATATCAATCGTATCATATCGTATCATGATGAACTGATTTGATACGATAATATCCTCTGTAAATATCGCATATGAATATTTCCTAGATGATGTTACGTTTTATCGCTTGGCGATATTTAAAACTAGCAGAGCAAAAGAATTCCGTTTTCCCTATCTTTACGATTAAAGTTCTTGACAACACTAAAAGACAGTTGTAATCTCTTATCAGGATTAAATCCTAAAAAGGAGGTAGTCTTATGACAGATAGTCGCAATACTATTCAAAAAGAGATTATATACCAGACTCTATGTCGTATGTCTAATCATCCTACTGCCGCAATGGTATATGAGGCTGTTCATAAAGAACAACCTACTATTAGCCGCTCTACTGTCTATCGTGTGTTAGGGCAGATGGCTGATGAGGGACGTATATTGCGGCTAAGAATGGCTGATAGCGATACCCTCTATGATGGTGGTATTCATCCCCACGGGCACGTCATTTGTAAGAAGTGCGGGACTATAGCTGACATACCACCAGCTGAGGTTACTTATCCCAAGGATACTGCTGGATACCTCTTAGAGAGCTGTACGGTAGAGTTCAGTGGTCTCTGTCCTAATTGTAGAAGCGATGAGGAATCTAAAGTATCGCACTAATGATGATAGAAACTATAAGGCGACACAGTAAACGATAGATAGGCTTTGTCCCTTGTAGTTACTTATAAGCGATCGATAAAGGAGGAAATTATTTATGTCATTGATCAACAAAGAAATTGCTGCGTTTTCTGTTCAATCTTTCCAGAACAACGCCTTTAACACTGTCACTAAAGAAGATGTAATGGGTAAGTGGAGTGTCTTCTTCTTCTACCCAGCTGACTTTACCTTCGTCTGTCCCACAGAACTAGAAGATTTAGCTAATCTCTATGATAAGTTCCAAAGCATTGGTTGTGAAATTTATTCTGTATCTTGTGATACGCACTTTGTTCACAAGGCATGGCATGATGCTTCAGAGCGTATCCAAAAGATTAAGTATCCAATGTTGGCAGACCCTACACATTGTTTAGCTCGCGACTTTGAAGTTCTCATTGAGGAAGATGGTATGGCTGAACGTGGCACATTCATCGTTAACCCAGAGGGCAAGATTGTTGCATACGAAGTTAATGCAGGCAATGTAGGTCGCAATGCCGATGAACTACTACGCAAGGTACAGGCCTTACAATTTGTTGCCGAGCATGGTGATGAAGTATGTCCTGCCAAGTGGCAACCTGGTGAGAAGACCTTAAAGCCAAGTCTGGATCTCGTAGGACAGCTTTAAGATTTGTTCTTATAAGGAAACTATGGCAAATACAGAACATCTGTATGATGCAATAATAGTGGGCGGTGGGCCAGCAGGCCTCACCGCTGCCCTATATCTTGCCCGAGCTCGCTACCGTGTATTGGTCGTTGAAAAAGACCATTTTGGTGGACAAATTACTATTACTGCTGAAGTAGTAAACTATCCCGGTGTCGGTAAGACCAGTGGTAAAGAACTCACAGAAACTATGCGCAAACAAGCCGAATCCTTCGGTGCTGAGTTTCTTTTGGCTGAAGTCACTTCTTTAGATATGGATGGCGATATCAAAACCGTTCATACAACGCGCGGTGACTATAACTGTTTTGCTGTCCTATTGGCTACAGGTGCTCACCCACGACAGATTGGTTTTAAAGGTGAAGCCGAGTTTAAAGGTCGCGGTGTAGCGTATTGCGCAACCTGTGATGGTGAGTTTTTCACGGGTAAGGATGTCTTTGTGGTAGGTGGTGGTTTTGCGGCAGCTGAAGAAAGTGTCTTTCTTACAAAGTATGCCAAGCACGTAACCATCCTTATAAGAGAACCTGATTTTACCTGTGCTAAAGCGACAGCTGAAGCCGCTTATAAGCATGAAAAGATAACCGTCATTACTAATACTCAAGTTGAAGAAATAGGTGGTGATGACAAACTGCGTTATATCCGCTATCGCAATGACATAACAGGTGAGATAACCGAGCATAACGCAGCAGATGGTGATACATTTGGTGTCTTTGTCTTTGCCGGATATGAGCCAGCAACCGAGCTTATAAAAGACATGGCCGAGCGAAATGAACAGGGTTATGTTCTAACGGACAAAAGTCAAAAGACCACAGTCGATGGATTATATGCAGCTGGTGATGTCTGCGTTAAACCTTTACGACAGGTAGTTACTGCTGTCGGCGATGGTGCTTTGGCAGCTACTGAAATGGAGCGTCTCGCTGCCTTTTTGCAACAAAAGACAGGCCTTCATCCGACACCCCCAGTTAGTCGCGTATCACAGAAGATAGAGAATGCCTCTAAGACATCAGATAGTTTGTTTACGGAAGACATGTTGGTGCAGTTAGAGACCATGTTTTCCAAGATGGCAAAGCCATTAATTCTTCGTCTGTATCTAGATGATTCAGACACTAGCCAAGAGCTAAAACAATACATCCAGCAACTCTCTGACTTAACGGATAAGTTGAAAGTGGAGGTAGTAACGGAAGAAATTGACCATAAACCTTGTGTGCGTGTGTATCAAGAAGATGGCACTTGGTCTGGTCTAGCCTTCCATGGTGTACCCGGTGGTCATGAGTTTACTTCCTTTGTATTAGGTTTGTACAATGCCGCTGGCCCGGGACAAACATTAGACGAAAAGACAAAGAAGGACATACAAGCACTAAGTCAGCCAGCAGATATGCAGATTCTAGTCTCCCTTACCTGCACTCTCTGCCCTGACTTAGTCACAGCTGCTCAACGTATTGCCGTGGAAAATACTAATATAACAGCACAAGTCTATGACCTCAATAACTTCCCAGATTTGCGAGAACGTTATCAGGTTATGAGTGTCCCCTGCCTTGTGATAAATGGCGAACAAGTTCACTTTGGCAAAAAGGATATTAGACAATTACTAGATATCTTGGCTAAGTAGACCATATCTAAACTCGCAAAAGCATAAATGAGCTAGCGCCTTTACTTGTAAGGGCGAGCTCATTTTTTTGTTGAATAAAGATGTGAGGAACTTGCTTTAGCCTTCAAAGCAAGTATCATCGTCTGTTATTATAAGGTTG
>CAZXIB010000052.1:0-7073 GCA_964639815.1 uncultured Thomasclavelia sp.
ACGGACAAGATCTATATGACCTACACGACGGCACACCCCGACAACCAGAACCCCAACTACATCTACTTTAGTTACATAGACATAACGGACAAGAAGCTGAAGGACATCAACGGGGCGGAATTGTCGGACATCGCCACAACCACCTTCCGGATAGCGGCCACCAGCGAGTTTAAGAACAACTACCCCGAAACCGTAGTGGACGACACAGAGATGCGCAACTGGGTGTGGCAGGTAGTGCCGGATGCTGCGGGGGCGCCCGTCATCGCCATGGTGCGGATAAACAACGACAAGACCTCGCACGATTACTATTATGCCAAGTGGGTGGATGGAGCATGGAAGAAAACCTTCCTTTGCAACGCCGGCGGGCACTTCCACCAGACGGCCACTACGGAGAAATGTTACAGCGGCGGCATGGCCCTCGACGATGCCAACCCGAACGTGGTCTATTGCTCCCAACCGATTACGGGGGATTTGTCCGAAGTATACGAAATCGTGAAGTACACGCTGAATGAGGATTTGGAGATAGCCTCCACTGACACCATTACCCGGCGCTCGACCTACAACAATGTGCGGCCCTATATCATACCCGGTTCGGGGGAATCCGACCTGCGCCTTGCCTGGATGAACGGTTTGTATTACTACTGGATTGTCAGCGAAGATTACCCGAACGCCTTCCCCACCAGCATTCGGGCCGACTGGGAGCTTCCCGCCGATGCGGTTGATTTGACTGCCGAGCGGGTGGTAAACGAGACCTTCGATGGCGAGATAACGGGTACGGCCAAAACCGTCGACGGCGTGCTTATCACCACTGCCGACACCTACGCCGATGTGGCCGTGGGCAATGCCGCGGGCGCGACGGCCTTCACCATAGCCTTGAGCCCCTACATCTCTTCGGGGGCGTATTACGGAGATATACTCACCATGGGCAATCTGACTTACGGACTGGACGAAACCACCCAGAAGCCCTATCTGAAGATAGGTGAAAGCACTTGGAACAGCTCCAACAGGTATGGCACTTCGGACGTATGGCAGACCGAAGCCACGGGCACCGGGGGCAACTGGCCCACACCCACCAAGTACGAGTACTTCAGCTTAGTGCTGACCTACGCGGACGGCACGCTGCGCATCTACGTCAACGGCCTGATAGACCAGAGCGTCGACGTGTCCGGCCTCACGCTGAGCGATGTCCGGCTGGGCGGCTACGCCGGCTACATGGAAGACTGCCTCATCTACACCCGCGCCCTGCTGCAAGGGGAGGTAAAGGAGCTCTCCGCCTCGGTGCAAGGCTACACCCTCTCCGACAACCTGATAGGCGAACTCTCGTTGGCCGGCTTGCAGATACCCTCGGAGGTATATACCGACATCGTGCTCCCCTCGAGCGTGGATGGCGCGGCCATAAGCTGGAGCAGCAGCCGCCCCGACGTGCTCACCGCTACGGGACTGGCCTACCTGCCGGAACAAGCCACAGAGGTGGAGCTCACCGCCACCATAGGCACCGTGTCCGAAACCTTCACGCTTACGGTTATGCCGCGTACTTTGGAGAAAAACAAATGGCTGCACTACACCTTCAACGCCACCGACGTGTATGAGGCCGATGGCGTTACCTACGTGCGCGACAAGTCGGGCCTCGGCAACGATCTGGCCGTGTACGGCAGTGCGACCGTGAACGGTACGCTCGACCTCTCGGCCAACAGTCCGGTGGACTTCTCCACCAACGGCTATGCCATGGCTCCGTCCGGTTTGTTGGAAAACTTGCGGAGCTACACCTTTGCGATGCGTGTAGTGCCCTCCTCCCTCGAGACTGCCCCCCGCCTGTACGACTTTGGTTCCAGTGCGTGGAACAGCGTGTTCGGTCGCGCCTCCGCCCTGACGCAAGGTATCAAGTACAACAGCGGCACCACCGAAATGATCCATGCGGCGCATAGCCTGCAGGCCGGGGAGGAAACCTGGTTGGCCTTCACCTTCGATGCCAAAACCATGACCGGACGGATATACGTGGACGGGGAGGAAAGCGTCAATGGCACGTTCAGCACGGAACCCTACCAGTTGGCCGCAATAGGTACCGACACGCGAAACTACATCGGGCGTACCCAGTGGTGGAGCACCAGCTACAGCAGCGACAACGGCGACTACGTGGGCGAGATAGATGACTTCATGCTCTTCGACATCGCGCTCACCGAAAGTGAGATCCAGGCCCTGCCCGAGCAGCAAGTCGAAGAGCCCACCGACCCCGACGACACTGATGATTCCGACGGCTCTGCCCTCCCATCCGTGCAGTTGGTGGACATGCTTGTCCTGCCCAATCCGGTTGCCTCCGGCGAGCTGTGCAGCCTGACTTCGCCCGTGTCGTTGGAGGGCTGTGTGCTAAGCATATCCGACATATCCGGCAGGAACGTATGCACGTTTGCGGCGGATAAGGGAAACACCTTGTCTTTCAGCGCCCCCACAAGCAAAGGCGTGTACATCGTACGGATCACGAACGACAAAGCCACGGTGTACCAGTCCAAGCTACTCGTGAAGTAAAGGCAACACTTTGAACAATCAACGGTCTAATCAATGAAACACCAGTTATGAAAAAGCATCTGATCATCTTTCTTAGCTTGTTCTGCGTCTGTGCCGGAAGCCTTGCCGGCGATGTGGCCTTGTTGCGCATCGGCGAGTCCAGTCCCGCCACAGGCTGTTACCTTTTGTCCGGCGAGCAGTTGTCGGGCGGTTCTTTTCAGCAAGATGCCCTGCTGACCTACAACGGGTATCAGTACACGGTTTATTACAATTCGACGCGCAATGTGTGCATAGCCCGTCGCAAGTTGCCTTTTGGGGCTTGGCAGGAGGTTGTGTTGTCCTACCGCAACACGGAGGATGATTCCCACAACGTCATTTCCATGGGCATCTGCCGGAACGACGGCACCATCCACTTGTCGTACGACCATCACAACGACGACTTGCACTACTGTTATTCCATAGAGGGTCTGGCAAACGATCCGGAAAACCTGCCCTGGACGGCAGAAAGTTTCAGTGCAACCACCAACGTAATGGACCAGGAAGTGCCCAACGTTACCTATCCGCGCTTTATCAGTATGCCCGATGGCAATCTGCTGTTCGAGTGCCGGTTCCGTTGGAGCGGCTATGGTGATAGTTATCTGCGCAAGTACGATGGCAACACGCACAGTTGGACACGCATAGGGCGTTATGTGCAGGGAGAGGATTACACCCCGGACGCCTGTGCCTATATCAACCGTATGGATTATGATGTAAATGGCCGCTTGCATGTGTCGTGGTGCTGGCGCGACGACTTTGGCGGAGGCTCTAACCATGACCTGTACTACGGCTACAGCGACGATCATGGCTACACTTGGTACGACAAGGACGGTACGGTAGCTTGTTATACGGAAGACATGGACCCGGTGTATTCCAGTGAGACCGGCACGTGTATGGGGCAGACAAAGACGGTGTTTATGTTGAAGGAAATACCCTACTACAAAGGATACATCAACCAGGAATCGCAAGCGAGCGACAGCAAAGGGCGTGTGCACATACTGAACTCCTACATAGATGGCGACGCTACGGAAACCAACTGGACAACGGCACGCACCCAATCTATCCTGCATCATCATTATCTGGATGACGACAACACATTGGTGCACCGTTACGTGAAAAACGGGAGCAATTATGTCTATTCCTCGCGCCGTTCGCAAATCGTGATCGACCAGTTCGACAACGCCTATGTGGTGGCCAACGGTGCGCAGGTGTATACGGCAACGGCCGCCGAGGAGTATGATGACTGGGATTTGGCATCCGACGTAGACGATGACCGCTTCTGTTCCGAAGCGCAGATAGACCATACCATCTTGGCAGATGGCGTTTTGTCGTTTGTCTATTTGGAATCGACAACGGGCAAATGGACCATTATCGATTACTTGATAGACAATCCGCATACACCGGACGGTGCGGGACTGACGGCGGAGTATTTCTCCGATACGGCTTTTGAAACACCAATCGATACGGAAACGAATGTACAGGTAGGGCAAGGCACCATTCCGGGAAACACGCAGTCCATACGTTATTCCGGAACCTTTGAGACATCGTACGGCGAAAACTACACGCTATATTTGACTACGGCCGCCGAAACCACGGTGTACATCGACGACCTGACGGCTTTGATTACGAAAGCCTCGGCAACGGCTCAGGAATATGCTTTCACGTTCTCACCGATTGCCTCGCACAAACACAATATCGTCATAGAGTCGGTCGGAACGCCCGAAAGCCTGCAATGGGAAAGTACCCGTACAAGCAAGCAGGCAATTCCGTCGCAGGCACTGTATGCGGAAAAATTGAATGCGTCCAACAACCCTTATGAAGGCATGGAGCCGGATCTGCCCGTCAAAGTGGAATTGGAAAATGTGTTGGCGGAGAATATCGCCGTCGCAGCTGCTTCCGATAAATCAGTCCGGCTCATAGAGCCTTTCAATCCGCCCGGCGATTACACGGTGGAAGTGCAGTGCCAAATACAGGCAGCCGACGGGCGGGGACTGGATATTGAGGCCCGTTCCCGCACGGGCAAAGGATTTCGCATCTCCATCAACGAGAATACGATTGCCTCCTCAGCCGACCTGTCGGCCTTGCAGCAACTGGCAGTTAACGACAATATGCAAATGCAGACCTTCCGGTTTGTCGTGTCCGGCGAAAAGGTATATGTGTTCTGCGAAAAGGAGTTGATAGCCATTTGCGACCTTGCCGACATAAAGGAAATACAGGCCGATGATACGGAAGCGGCGGTTGCGGGCACCTATGGCGACGATGTAATCGGAACGTGGAGCGGCAGCGGCTTACCGACGGCCTATGGATGGAGCGCAACCTCTTCAGATGTTCCTTGGAATACGGCCGATGGCGGCTCAGGCGTACGTTACCAAGACGCTTCCGATCACAGCTATGAAGATGGCACACCATATAGCGGCCAACTGCTGACTATCCGGTGGGACAATAATGCCTACTCATCCGCGACTTATTTCTATCCGGTAACGCTGGAAGCGAACACCACATACAGTTTCGATTTCGTGTACGAATACTGGGGCAGTGCCTCGTCCGCTCAGACATTGACGGTCGGAGTGGCCACGTCAGCCGCAGCCGCCGATGTGTATACATCACAAAGCTACACAACGAATTCTTCGGCACAAGTGCTCCGGGAGGGCAATTTCATGTTTACCACCACGGATGCCGGTACATATTATTTGGCCTTCTCCGGAACTTGGGCCATGTTTGGCATAGGTCAGCTCTCGCTGAAATCGTATGTCATTGAACCGGCCCTGCGGATCGGCAAGAATTATCTCGGCGGCAGTCTGGATGCCGAAATCGCATATATATCCTATCAGGACAATGCCTATTTGCCGGGAGATACAGATACGCCGGAATATAGACCTGCATTGCCGGAAAAAGCACAGCTTCCCGATACCTTGGCAGGAAAAGAAGCGTTGACCGGGGTCTCCGGGACAAAGAATGTGACGGAGCTACCCTTTGACCCGGAAGGCGATTATTCGTTGGAGGTTTCGGCACAAATGCTGTCCGGCACCGGCCGCGGCTTGGATGTCGAAGCAAGGAACAGGGTAGGGAAAGGTTTCCGCACAGCCTTGTCAATGGATGCGTTGAACTGGATTGCACCCTACAGCGCAATGACGCAGCTTTCTTCAATCAGTGCGCAGGAATCCGTTGTAGTGCGCTATGCGGTAACTCAGGATACCGTACACATATATGTGGATGGCGAATATGTGTATTCCAGCCCACTCACCCAAATTGGCAATATGAACGAAACAGGCCTGGAAGAACTGGCAGATACGGTGGATATATATGCAAGCTCCAATCTGATAGACAATCCCGATTTCAGGCAGACGGCAGATAATGCAGCGCCGGCCGGTTGGGTAGGGAATGGAACGATAGGAGGAGGTACGAACGCCCGCGTGCAAATAGCGAATGCGGAAATGCCCGGTACAGATTCGGATCGTGCCGCGTTTGTCATTCGTTTTGACGATGATACGCAATACGGCACTTATTTCGCATATCCTGTCGCCTTGCAGCCGAATACTTCTTATTTGCTTTCCTATGATCTGATTGCATGGGGTACAAATACGGACAAAACCTTTACTACGGCTTTGGCCTCTTCCGAAGATGCCACTTCCGGTATTCTGTTGGAAGAATCAGTCACCACACCTTCCGTACGGGCAACCATGGAAATGCAGACTTTTTATTTCACGACACCTGCCGACCAAACGGGAACCATGTATCTTGTCTTTAAAAAGCAATCTTCTATGGGTTCTGCCGGAATAACGAATATTTATTTGGGAGAATATGCCGGCAACCGCTTGCTTTATGGCAAAAATTATACGGCAGGAAGTGCGGCATTATCCATAGATTACATTACGTATGATGCAACCGGAGCTTATGCACCGGGAACTGCGACTTCCGCCATAATTTCAGTGCAAGAACAGCACAAGACGACAAAGGTATATGCAGAAGCAGGTATCCTTTACGTGGATAGTGCTACGGATATACAGTCTATGGATGTATATGATATACTGGGACGGAATTACAAGAGTTGCTTGAAGATTGGGCGGCAATACAGCGTCCGGCTGCCACAAGGAATTTATTTGGTTCGGTTAAAAAACGAGGTGGAAACAGCCACGTATAAAGTTATTGTAAAATAGACGAGTCGTTTTATTTGCTACAAGCACCTCCGGAAATTAGTTTCGGGGGTGTTTTTTTCAGGAAATGGCAAAGAACTTTTGGGGTGTACGCCGGATACGGATTTTATACAGCAAGACCTCTGCAAAAATCCATTTTGCATCCAAATCACAAAATATCATGCACTGATTATCAGAAAGTTCGCAGATTAATGTACTGTTATTGGAGTGGTTTTGCAGAGGTCTCATTACATTCGGATGCTATTTTCTTACATCCATTATAACTTGCTATGTTTCATAACCACCGAAAATACAAGATGAGTGCATTATTTCACAACAAATTGAAGTATTATGCTTATAATAATTCCAATCATAATTACAATGCATAAATATCTATTGCTT
>CAZXIB010000053.1:0-7053 GCA_964639815.1 uncultured Thomasclavelia sp.
TTAGTACGGAAGATCGCGATGGTCTTCCGTTTCTTCAAGAGCTAAGGTATCGAGGATATCATTAGCTTTTTGTGTGGGCATGTTTTCTTCTTCTATAAAGACTTCACCCTCTTCTACTACCTCCATACGGCGATGTCTTTTATGCCTGTTTCTAGAGATATAGACACAGATTAGACATACAAGTAAAGCTGATACGATGATGAACAAAACCAGTAGGATGGAGATGTTGTTGTCGATGTAGGAGCGGACAATAATAGTCGATGCATCCTCTTCAATAATGTTTATGGTAACGATGTCTTCTTCTACTGTTCCTGCTGAAGCACTGATGATAGTACCGGGCATTTGAATGCGTTCTAATATCTGAAACCCTTGTAAGGCTAAGACATCCTTATAGTCATCACCTAGGCCAAAGGCATCAAGGTCTAACATGAATTCATCGGATACCGATAAATCATGGACAAAAAGAGCTTCCCCATCTTCAATAGTGACGGTGATATCTTCTTCGCTAGTCGTCCTGTCTCTATTTAAGGTCAAACAGTAATATTCAACACCATCAATCTCGACGACATCTTCGACCATCTCATCCTCATTGACATCTAATTGTTCTAGTAACATCGCCAAATAAGTAGCGACATTAGAATCGGTGTCGTTGTAGGTTTCAAGTGGTATCAGTATCTCTAGTTCTGATTGGTAAGTACCATCACTAAAGACACGGTAGTTACTAGTCATCTGTATACAGCCACTAAGGCACAGCAATAATATGCTCATCATTACGATGAGCAGGGCTTTGCGAAGTTTCATATAGGCCCATTATAGTGAGATTGAAAGTCTTAGGCAAATGTAATAGAATTACCTCATGGCTAAAAAAAGAAGGCTAAGAAAAGATAGGATTGCCATCCTCTCAGGTACCTGTCTATTTCTTTTGGCGGCTATCATCGTAATGCTTATATGGCTATTTACCTATACTGGTGATGTCAGAGCTTCTAGCTGCTATTACGACTTATATTCTTATAATACTTTAGATATCGAAGTCAATTCAGCTAATTACCTCATAGCTAAAGTCGACAGTGATGGTCTTAGAACTCTTTATGCCTATGGTGAGGATGAACAGATTTATCCAGCCAGCCTTACCAAGGTCATGACGATGATGGTGGCCTTAGATTATACCTATGACATCGATACCGAACTTACTGTAACTTCAGACGATTTAGCTGGGCTAATTGCCGCTAATGCCTCAGTAGCTGGTCTTTCGGTTGGCGATACCATAACGATAAAAGAGGCTCTATATGGTCTTATCTTAGAATCAGGAGCTGATTGTGCTAATCTTTTAAAGCGCTACGTGGAAGAGCAGGGTTATGACTTTATTGAACTAATGAATGAAAAGGCCAGTGACCTTGGTATGACGTCAACACACTTTGCCAATGTGACAGGTCTTCATGATGATGAAAACTACACGACTTTAAGCGACCTCTCCAAGCTATTTCGCTACGCCATAAACAATGACAATGCCTATGCCGTTTTGACGACGATGTATTTTGAAGAGGGTGGGTATTACTTTGAGTCGACACTGTCTTCTTTAGATGACGACGGGACAGATACCTTCTCTATCTTAGGTGGCAAGACCGGCTTTATCTATGAGTCGCACCTCAATATCTTCGCCATTGTTGAAAGTGACGAAGGCGAGATATACTTCATCATCATGGCCGGGGCTGATGAGCAGGGCGAAGATGGCTACAGCTCCCACTATGCCGATGTCAAGGATATCGTGGCAACTTACTTTGCAAGGTGGTAATATATAGCCATGAGCATATACGTGATTGGTGCCTGTAATATCGACATCACGGCCACTAGCTATAAAAAGATTATCGCCAGTGATTCCAATCCTGCTGATATCAATATGGGCTTTGGTGGCGTTGGCCATAACGTCGCCCTCAATGCCCGTCACATCTATGATGAGGTATACTTCGTATCCGTTTTTGGAAGTGACTACTTTGGTAAGGTGGCCTTAGAACACTGCCGAAAGGAAGGTTTAAATCTCAGCTATAGTAAGACAGTCGATATGACCCACAGCATCTATATGGCTATCTTAGATAATACTGGTGACATGGCTATGGCTGTAAACGACATGGCCATCATTGAAACCATGGACTATGAACTAATAAGACCTTTAGAAGAAGTTATAAGCGATGAAGACTTCCTCATGGTCGACAATAACTTACCCGTTGATTTACAACTAAAAATCTATAAAACACTAAAGGGTCATAAGTTTACCGATGCCATTAGTGTAAACAAGGTCGAAAAACTAAGGGGTCTATTAGCGCACATAGACATCCTAAAGGTCAATCGCTATGAGGCTAGCTCTTTAGTAGGTCAAGACCTAACTGATGAGAAAGCCACGATAGAGGCTTTAAAGACAATCGTGTCTAAGGGCACAAAGGAAGTCATCTTGACGGATAAGTATGGAGCCTATGTCGCCAGCAAAGACACCATCATGAGGTATCACCATAACCAAGTCAAAGAACACATCGTCAATGCCACTGGGGCAGGTGACGCTTTACTAGGCGTATATATCGCCAGTCTTGCGTTAGACCATAAAAAAGAAGAAGCGATAAAAAACGGTTTGGTTGCCGCTCTATTAACTATTGATGAGCCAAAAACCGTCGCTGATATTGATATCAAAGACCTCAAGACGAGTAGAAGACAAGAAATAAAAGGAGTAAGCATCTATGATTAAAGTAAGCAAGAAAGTAGAGGATGCCGTTAAAAGTGGTAAAGCCGTCGTCGCCTTAGAGTCGACGATTATATCCCATGGCATGCCTTATCCTAGAAATGTAGAGACAGCCTTAGAAGTTGAACGGATTATCGAAGAGGCTGGAGCCATAGCGGCTACCATTGGTATTATCGATGGTGTTCCAACTGTCGGCATGACACCCGAAGAAATTGAGGAGTTTGGCAAAAGAGAAGGAATTGCCAAAGTCTCTCGCCGTGATTTACCCATCATTATGGCAGAAAAGAAGTGGGGAGCCACAACGGTCGCAACGACGATGATACTAGCTGCTAAAGCTGGCATTGAGGTATTTGTCACCGGTGGTATTGGTGGTGTGCATAGAGGCGCAGAAACTACCTTTGATATCTCTGCTGACTTACAAGAGCTCGCCCATACTGATGTCACTGTTGTCTGTGCAGGAGCCAAGGCCATCTTGGATCTACCACTGACTCTAGAATACCTAGAGACCCTTGGTGTAGCGGTCTTAGGTTATAAGACCAAAGAGCTACCAGCCTTCTATACGCGCCGCAGTGGCCTTAGTGTAGACTATGAAGTAGATAATCCAAAGACCATCGCTAATATCATAAAAGTCAAAAGAGATATGGAATTACATGGTGGTCTATTAGTAACTAATCCTATTCCCGAAGAGTACAGCTATGATGAAAAGCTCATTAATGAGGCTATAAACAGCGCTTTAGCGGACGCGAAAAGAGATGGCATAAAGGGCAAGGATACGACACCCTACCTTTTAGCCAAAGTAGCTGAGATAACTGGCGGTGGCTCACTTGATGCCAATATCCAGTTAGTCTTTAATAACGCCAAGTTAGGCGCTGAGATTGCGCTATCCTTAGTCGATGCTAGATAAGTATAAAGAGTGTCTTGAGCTTTTGGCTGAGCGCTCTGTCACAATTGAAGATATCGCTGCTTGTGTCGCTTTTTTGCATGAGCGCTATGATGAAACTATAACCAAAGAAAATTGCATGGCGGTCGCCGAAGAAGTCTTACATGACCCCGATATCCAAAACGCCCTTATTATCGCGCTGGAACTAGACATCCTAGCAGAAAGTGATGGTCTCAGGTCAAGTTCTATTAAAGAAGCTATGATGTCTGATGCGGGGTTATTTGGTGTGGATGAGCTTATTGGTCTTGGCATGACTATTAACTATGGGCCTATCGCCACGACAAGCTTTGGCTATATCGACAAGCTAAAGCCTTTAAAGATTGGTGAGCTCAACAAGACAAACGATGGGGTATGTAATACCTTCATTGACGATGTCGTAGGTGCTATAGCAGCCTGCGCCTCCTCTTTACTCGCTCATGGAAAAGATAACAGAGACACTGAGTAAAGATGACATCATCAAGGCTCTAACGGGGCTTGGTGCAGCTCCAGGTATGGTCTTGGAGGTTCACAGTTCTCTTAATTCTTTGGGACATGTCATCGGCGGAGCTCAGACAGTAGTTGACGCCCTAATTGAAACGATTGGCTATAGTGGTACTTTAGTCATGCCGCTACAAGCCTCTTATAATAACGAGCCAGCCCGTTTTTTCGCAGCTCCACCAATGAGCTATGAGAACTTCGCTAAGTACAGAGAACAACACCCAGCTTTTGACCCGGTGAACTCGGACATCTATCAAATGGGTAGAGTTGTCGAAAACTTACGTAGAAGAAAAGGGGCAACATTTACTAATCATCCAAACGTGTCCTTTGTAGCCTATGGTAGATACGCTAAACTTATAACTGAAAACCAAGATTTAGAATTTGGGCTCAGTGATTCATCACCCCTTGGCAAACTATATGGTCTAAAGGCTTATTGTCTACTAATTGGTGTAGACTACGACAACATGACATCATTACATCTTGCCGAATACCGCAGTGCTATTAGGCCTATTGGCTTGTATGGTGCCGCAATCACCATAGATGGTACAAGAAGGTGGCAAAAGTATCTCGATATCGAACTTGACAGTGATGATGGTTTTTTGGATATTGGACATAGGCTTGAAGCTAAGGCCCTTGTCAAGATTAGAGACATTGGCCCTACTAAGATTAAGCTCTTGCGCGTCGACACAGCTGTCGATGAGGGATTTCGCTATTATGCAGAAAGAAAGATGAGGTACAGGATATGAAGGTTGCAATACTTGGGGCTAGCGTTATAGCCGCTAATAGCACTATAGCCATGAAAAAGGCTGGCATGCGTCCCATTGCCATCATGTCACGTGACTTAGCTAAGGGCCAAGCCTTTGCGGCGAAGTATGGCCTAGCTCGCGTCTATACCAATTACGATGAGCTCCTAACAGATCCCGACATCGACACCATCTATGTCGGTTTACCCAATAAACTACATCATCCTTATGCCAAAAAGGCCCTTATGACTTGTAAGAATGTCTTATTAGAAAAGCCCTTTACTATGGATTATAAAGAGGCTCTAGAACTTAGAAATCTCGCCGTCTCACGCCATCGTTATTTATTTGAAACAGTTACGACTCTATATCAACCACTACTACCAGAATTATCTGCCGACATAAAGAAGATTGAACCGATTCATCTGGCGACAATAAACCTCACCAAGTATTCTAGCCGCTATGATGACTTTTTAGCAGGTCGAAAGACCAATGTCTTTGATAGTGATATGGGTGGCGGGGCCTTTTATGACCTCAATGTCTATAACCTCCATTTGGCCTATGAGCTATTTGGTAGACCTACACAGATATCATATGAAGCCAACTACCATAATGGTTGTGATTTATCGGGCATTGCCACACTGAAATATCCCGACACCATTGTATCTTGTGTAGCTGGCAAAGATTCCCATAGTGCTATGGGTGCTATCTTTATGGGCGAAAAGGGCTATGTAAAGATTAATGGAGCACCATCACTTATCAAAGACTATGAGTGTGTTATAGGTGGCGAAAAACCCAAACACCTTAGCGATGATACCGACCCCTACCAGAATGAATTCACGGTCATGGAAGCCATTTATAGACGTGACGCCTATAAGACACACCTTCGTTTATTAGACAGATCATTAGCCGTTATGAAACTAGTCGATTTTGTCATGGCGAGGTAGAGACTATCGCAATTAGAGAGAAAAGATAAAGAAAGAGAGTTAAGAGTCATGAGTATCACCGTGAATATCTATTACACAGGCAAGGATGGTAGTGCCCGCAAATTTGTCGAGGAGATGGAAAGCAGCGGGACGGCTAATCTAATTCGAAAGGAAGATGGAAATGAAAGATATGACTACTTTTTCTCGTTGAGTAATCCTGAAACGGTCTTGCTGATTGATAGTTGGAAAGACCAAACGTCTCTTGATGCCCACCATGCCTCTTCAATGATGGAGACCATTACCACCCTACGCGAAAAATACGACCTTCACATGAAAGTGGAGAGATATATCTCTGACGATACCGTCCCGACATCAGATTTGAAGTTCATTAGAAAATAAGCCCCGATTTAGACGATAGAGAAAAGACAATACAAACAGAATCTAATCTTAGCGACTACATGTTGAGTGCTAGGCTTGTAATGCAGTTGAGGGTTTTGTAGACAACGACATAGTCTTGACTATAATGAAAGACGGACAGGGGTGCCTATATGGCTGAGATTATACCCTTTGACCTGATCTAGTTCGTACTAGCGTAGGGAGCTTCCGTTTCCTTGCGCCTTAGAAATGAGGTGTTTTTTTATGAGAAAGCTAGAAACAAAAGATATCATCCTGATTGCCCTTTATGCGGCACTTGCCATCGTCGTCGACTACTTTAAGGAGCTATTGACATTCCTAGACCTTCCGATGGGCGGCTCTATCAATATTGCCCTAATACCTGTTGTCGTAGGTGCCTTTCATCTAGGCCCAAAAAAAGGCGTTCTCATCGGCTTTTTATGGTGGTTAGTGTCATCATTATTTGGACTTAATCCCTATTTTATAAATGTTGTCCAATACCTTCTTGACTATATTGTTCCATCTGTCATCATCGGAGCTAGTAGCATCTTCTATAAGAAGCGTAGTCTTTTAGAAGCTGAAGCCGGCATCCTTTTAACGATGGCGATAAGGACTTTATCTATCGTTATCAGCGGTGTCTATTTCTGGCCTGATGGGGTAGCGGCAGGTTCTTGGGCTGCTTGGATGGCTTCGCTATCCTATAACCTACCGTATTGTATTGCGACGGGAGTGATGTTGATGGCGGTGGTGCCGATAGTCATAAGTCGCATCAAACATATCACTAAAGCTTGAAGTTCTTAATAAAGCTAAAGAACAATCCTTGCCTTAGATTTCAGACAGGCTATAAAA
>CAZXIB010000054.1:0-7031 GCA_964639815.1 uncultured Thomasclavelia sp.
GCAGCCATCGGTCTTTCACCTTGTAAGACATGGATGTCGACAGCTGGTTGGTTATCGGCAGCCGTTGAGAATATCTGCGACCTAGATGCTGGAATTGTCGTATTACGGGGAATAAGAACCGTCATAACACCACCTAAGGTTTCAATACCTAGGCTTAGTGGTGTGACATCTAAAAGCAAGACATCATTGACATCACCAGCGATGACACCACCCTGAATAGCTGCACCCATAGCGACAACTTCATCAGGATTGACTGACCTATTTGGTTCTTTACCCAATTCATTCTTGATAGCCTCTTGAACGGCTGGAATACGAGTAGAGCCACCTACTAGTAGAATTTGGTCAATATCACGAGCTGTCATATCGGCATCTTTAAGGGCCTGTCTAACAGGTTCTAGCGTCCTATCAACTAAGTGCTTAGTCATCTTATCAAATTGGGCACGAGTAAGTGTTGCTCCTAAGTGTAGTGCACCACTAGCTCCTGCGGCAATAAATGGTAAATCAATCTGGGTTTGAACCATTGAAGATAGATCTTTTTTAGCTTTTTCAGCGGCCTCTTTTAGTCGCTGCAAGGCCATCTTGTCTTGACGCAGGTCGATGTCGTTTTCCTTCTTGAAGTTATCAACCATCCAATCGACTAGGACATTGTCGAAGTCATCGCCACCTAAACGGTTATCGCCAGCGGTAGCCAAGACCTCAAAAGTGCCATCGGCTAAATCAAGAATAGAGACATCGAAGGTACCACCACCTAAGTCAAATACTAGTACTTTCTGTTCTTCATTAGTCTTATCGATACCAAAAGCTAAAGCTGCTGCCGTAGGCTCATTGATGATGCGTTCAACCTCTAGACCCGCAATCTTTCCAGCATCTTTAGTGGCCTGTCTTTGGGCATCGTTAAAGTAAGCTGGAACCGTAATGACGGCTTTAGTGACTGGCTCACCTAAGTAGCTTTCAGCATATGACTTCATGTAAGACAAAATCATGGCTGAGACCTCTTCGGGAGAATAACTCTTGTCCTCTAGTTCTACCTTATCCTTAGTTCCCATCTTACGCTTGATGGAGATGATGGAATTCTTATTGGTTACGACCTGTCTTTTCGCCGCATCGCCGACAATCCTATCACCATCTTTAAAGGCGACGACAGATGGTGTCGTTCTATTGCCTTCTGGGTTAGTTATTACCTTAGCTTCATTGCCCTCCATAACGGCAACACAGCTATTCGTTGTGCCTAAATCAATTCCGATTATCTTACTCATATCATTTCCTCCTTATTCACTTACCTTGACCATAGCTGGTCGTAATATTCTATCTTTTAAGCGATAGCCCTTTTGTAAGACTTCGATTACAATGCCCGAATCTACGCCATCTCTTTTTTCAACCATGATGGCTTGGGCTTCGTTTGCATCAAAGGCTTTATCTAAGACTTCTATCTCTTCAACACCCTCTTCACTTAGGGCCTTGACTAATTGGTCATAGGTCATCTGAATACCCTTTTTAAAGTTTATCGCCTCTTCGCTAGTGACTTCTTGGCTAAGAGCCCTTTCTAGGTTGTCGATGACCGGTAACACCTCTTTAGCAAAGGACTGTATCCGATACTTGCGCTCCTGCTCTGCTTCCGCTTTGAGGCGCTTACGCGTGTTCTCTGTATCGGCGTAGGCTCTAGCGTATTCGTTTTTGAGGTTGTCTATCTCTTCGTTTAGCTTTCCTATCTCTTCATAGAGCCGAGCTATCTCTGCCTCTGATGGATCTATATCATCCATTTCATCTAAAAATTCTAAGTCTTCAAATTCCTCACAAGAATCTACCTCTTCTATTTCTTCGACTGAATCAAGCTCTTCAATTTCTTCCGTCTTTTCTTCAATCTCCGTCTTTGTCTTCTTCTCCACTTACATCACCTCGATAATTTCTAATAATCAAACCTCTTACATACTTAAGCATGCCGATGACTTGATCGTACTGCATACGATTTGGGCCAACAACCATGAGTTTCGCTGTATCGGTTTCGCTTATGGGTATGTCTGATGATATGACCGTTATGTCATCATACCAAATTAAGTCAGTACCACCAGTACTATAGACCGCCACATCTTCGCGCATCGTACTATCACCTAATAATCTCTTAAATAGTGCCGAGTCGTTTATTAGCTTAGAGAACTCTTTAAGCTTTTCGATGTCAGCAAACTCGGGCTGGTATAACATATTAGATGTTCCACTGACGTATAACGAATCCGTTGCAAACTTGATAAAGGCTGCATAAAAGGCATTAAACAACATCTCATGACGTTTTATATTCTGCTCCAATAAGGGCTTTAGCTCTTCTAATCGGTCTTTAAGATGGGCAATCGGTATATCACACAAGTGGTCATTGAGGATGTCGGTACAAGATTGGATGTCAGCTAGAGATATCGCATCCTCGAAGTTAAACATCTTGTTTTCGGTGTGGCCACTACTGGTGACAAAGACACAAACAGCCGTTTTAGGGTCAATGGGCAATAGTTTGATGTGTTTCAGTGTCTGTCTTGAAGCATCAGGCCCTAAGACCCCGCTTACAAGATTAGTCATATCGGCAATCACATTGCACGATTCCTTAATAGCTTCCTCCAAATCAAAAGAATGGTCAGTAAAGATATCGGCAATGGCATTCTTGACATCTTCATCAGCATCTTTGGCAATGAGATGTTGGCAATAGAAGCGATAACCTTTATTGCTGGGAACGCGGCCTGCCGAAGTGTGTGGTTTCTCAAGGTAACCTAGACTCTCTAGCTGGGCCATGTCATTACGGATAGTCGCACTAGAATACGGAAGACCATATTTCTCGACGAGAGTCTTAGAACCAACTGGCTCAGCCGTAGCTATAAACTCTTCGACGATGGCGTTAAGAATGGTAATGTTTCTTGTCGTCAACATCCGTCTTTAGCACTCCTTTATCTTTACTGCTAACATCTTACAATAGGAGGCTAGCACTGTCAACAGTTAATTGCTAAGGACTAGAGCTTTTTAAGAACGTCCCCTTTTATGACTTCGGGAATCATACCAGTTAAATCGCCATCATATAAAGCGACCTCTTTGGTGATGGATGATGATAAGAAAGAAAACTCAGGCCTAGCGACCAGAAAAACTGTCTCAATATCTTCGGCAAGCTTCATATTTGTTGTGGCGAGAGCTAATTCATACTCGTAGTCAGCGATAGCTCTGATACCTCTAACGAGAACCTTACATCCCAACTTTCGCGCTAAATCTACGGTAAGTCCCTCCCCTATCACAACTTTGACATTGTCAAAATCAAGGCATTTCTCTATTAAGCCCTTACGTTCTTCGGGCGAGAAAGTACAGCTCTTCTTGTGATTGTGCATGATGGCGACGATAACTTCGTCGTAGATACGGGATGACCTCTTGATGATGTCAAGGTGGCCGATGGTGATGGGATCGAAAATCCCCGGATACAGTGCTCTATTCATATTTACTCCTATAATAATGTATGTATGTAATACCATAACGCCGACACTTAATTAGTTCATAGGCGCTATCTAAGTCTAGCTCTCTGTCTGCTTCGACGATGATACACCCCCCTTCTTTTAGTAGATGTCGCTCAGCAATGATGTCTAGTAACTCTTTATAAGCATCAAAGGCATAGGGCGGATCTAAGAATATGTAATCAAGAGATTCGTCTAGTGTCACTAATCTTTTTATATAGTCTAGCTTTGAAACGATGATGTTGCCTTCTAAACCGCTAATATTGGTCTTGATAGTAACGATGGTATCACTATCTAAATCATTGAGATAAACACAAGAGGCACCACGTGATAGGGCTTCTATGCCAACAGCTCCACTTCCAGCAAATAAGTCTAAGAAGACCTTATCATCAATATTGCCAAGACTAGAGAATATAGCTTCCTTGACCATGTCTTTAGTGGGCCTAGTGCCTTTTTTAGGGGCTGCTAGTGCCTTATTTTTGTATCTACCGGCGATTACGCGTAGCATCTAAGGCCTCTAACTTTCTAATACGAACAATCTCGTTTTGTGCAGCACCTAGGGCGGCCATAGCGGCAGCAGCGCTAGAGCCACCACTACTAATCATCAGTAGCGGTAGACCAGTGAGCGGTATAAGGCCCGTGACCCCACCAACATTCAATATAAGATGCAAGGCAAAGTACATGAAAGTACCCAAAAAGACAATCTGCGCTCTTTGATCAGCCGACTTGCGCGTTGCGTATCGTGCCAACCTTACAAAGATTGTGCCATATAGGACGACAATAATAGCAAGACCAAACATCCCAAGCTCTTCAACGATGACTGGCAAAATAAAATCACTAGATGGATTAGGGAAGTTCATGTATTTGTGAACAGACTTGCCATAACCCACGCCAAAAAGTCCGCCTGTAGCAAAGGATACAAGCGACATGATGAGGTGATAGCCGGTATTGTATTGATCGGCAAAGGGATTAGCCGATGATATAAACCTATCTATCATATAGCTGTCAAAGGGTAGACTCTCTAAAAAAAGTGTGCCAAGTGGCGATAGCAAAAACACTATAAGGGCAAAACCCACCAGCATTATAAGCATCATAATCGTCCGATACTTAATGACGGCCCTGTCCTGCACCACCAGTAGCATTAGATAAGACATGGCGAATAAAACAACTGCCGTACCCAAATCGCTTTGCCAAACAAGGATGATAGCCGTATATACCAACATAACCATAAGCATGCCCCTAAAGTTAGCTCGTGCCTTTTCATCAGTGTCATACTTCATCGAAAAGGTCTTAGCATACAAAAGAATCATGAAGACCTTGGCAAACTCCGCTGGTTGAACCGTGACAATGCCAAGACGTATCCAAGCATAAGCACCACCTGACGAGCCGAATAAACGCGTCACTAGAAGTAGGCCTCCCATCACTATGGCGAGTAAGTAGTACATATATTTACTTAAGTGCAATCCGCTAAATCTCGCCATAAAGGAATAACAAATTAGACCAAATAAGAGGTATGCTGTCTGTCTTATGAAAACTTCAGTGATTACCGATATATCGCCATTGGCATTGCCCATCTCAGCACTGGCTATCATAAGTAGACCAAAGACCATCAAGCCAAGCATTGCTATAGTGATATATCTATCGCGATATTTCCGCTCTTCGTTTCTCTTCATAAGCTTTTTGATTTTACCATATATGTGCCCTAAAAGGATAAGTACCGCCACTCATGGTATGACGCACTATTTTTAACAGTGCTTGCTATCCCCTTGAACAAGACCGACCAAATCACTATAATGAAGGAGCTTATGCAGATAAATTCCACTACCATTATCCAAGACAATGATCCACTCATAAGGGAAAAGTCACAAGATGTTCCTTTACCCTTGAGTAAAGAAGATAAAGACTTGTTGATGCAGCTACACCAATACGTCATCGACTCCACTGATAGCGAGTTAGCTGAAAAATATGATCTCAAGCCAGCTGTTGGCATATCAGCCATCCAAGTTGGTGTTAAGAAACGCTTACTCGCCGTTGTACTTAAGAATAGAGAAGATGAGATTGTCTATCAGTTTGCCTTAGCCAATCCTAAAGTTTTATCAGAGTCTGTCGAGATGGCTTATTTAAAGGATGGCGAAGGTTGCCTTTCAGTTCCAAGTGACCACGAAGGTTATGTCTATAGACACCGCCGTATAAAGGTACGGGCCTATGACTTACTAACTGACCAAGAGATTATCATCACTGCTAAGGACTACTTAGCCATCGTCTTACAACACGAGTTAGATCACTTCAAAGGTATACTGTACTACGACCACATCAACAAGGACGACCCTTTTAGAGAAATAGACAACGCTTTTTGTATCGAATAGCTAGGAGAAGACATGCAAAAGACTACTAAAAACTATCACAATCTAAATTATGACCCTAAGACTGATACTTTAATATACGCCTTAGGAGGGCTTGGCGAGATTGGCAAAAATATGTACTGCTTTGAACATGACGATGAGATTATCATCGTCGATGCCGGGGTCAAGTTTCCCGATGATGACTTGCTGGGTATCGATTACGTCATCCCCGATTACACCCACCTCATCAAGAATAAAGACAAGATTAAAGCCTTGATTATAACCCATGGCCATGAAGACCACATCGGTGGTATACCTTTTCTTTTACTGTCTTGTGCTATAGAGAAAATCTATGCTCCGCGCTTTGCCAAAGCTCTAATCGAAAAGAAGCTATCAGAGCGAAGAAGGCTCTCTAAGACGAAGATTATAGAAATTAACAGTAATTCGGCCATCAATACCAAACACTTCACAGTCGGGTTTTTTGATACCATCCATTCAATTCCCGATAGTATAGGCATCCTCATAAATACACCCAATGGACGTATTGTTGAGACGGGGGACTTCAAGTTTGATTTAACACCTATCGGCAACAATGCCGACTATCAAAAAATGGCCTACATCGGAGCTAGTGGAGTGCATCTGCTCATGAGCGATAGCACTAACTCTGAAGTCGATGGCTTTTCTATCTCGGAACGGCGCGTCATTAAATCTATAAACGAGATATTCAATAAGACTAAAGGTCGACTATTAGTATCAACCTTTGCCTCCAATGTCGATAGATTATCGCAGATACTCAAGTGTGCTCATGATTGCGGTCGAAGAGTCGTCGTCTTTGGTAGGTCTATGCAGAATGTCGTTGAAATTGGTCTTAAGCTCAAAACCATCGATATTGATGAGTCAGCTTTCATCGACCCTGAGCTAATTAACACCATTCCACCAGAGAAACTATGTATCGTCTGTACAGGCTCACAAGGTGAAACTCTAGCTGCCCTATCACGTATTGCCAATGGTACCCACAAACACGTCAAGATTATCCCCGGTGATACCGTCGTCTTGTCATCTAATCCCGTACCTGGTAATGCCATAAATGTTTCCGGCATCATAAACCAGTTAACGAGATGTGGAGCAACAGTATTAGAGAATACAGCTTTAGCCTCATTACATACGACAGGTCATGCCTCTAGAGAAGAGCAGAAGTTGATGTTGCAACTCATTA
>CAZXIB010000055.1:0-7000 GCA_964639815.1 uncultured Thomasclavelia sp.
CGTCTTATTTTAATCCTCCCATGGGATTGAATGAGATCTTGTTACGGATAAAAAGGAAAGGGTATTTTCCTGTATTGGCACATCCGGAGCGATACGCCTACATGGATACGGACTATTACCACCGGCTTAAAGACATGGGAGTCAAATTCCAGTTGAATTGTTTCTCCCTATTGGGCCTGTACGGGGAAGAAGCCAAGAAGAAGGCAGAATACCTGCAGAAACATGAACTGTATGACTGTTCAGGGACTGACCTGCACCGCTTGGAAATTTTAAAAAAGATGCTGCAGGTCAAACGGTGAAGTACGACAGCAAACTGTCCCATGACTTCCGCAAACCCAGTAAAAGTATGAATATTTTAAATAAACTATGGAATAACAGACAACTCCTTCATTCCATCATACCCACTATTTACTTTAATTTCCATTACCTCCCTTTCAGTCAGGCCTTGAGGCTTCCCATCCTGCTTTACAAGCCCAAGCTGTTAAAATTGAAAGGAAATATTAAACTCGGTGGTGGTGCGTGTGAGGAGGGAGGTAAAGTAAGGTTTGGCATGGTAAGATTGGGATTCCCCGTTGTCTCACTATATCCCAGTTCCGGCATCATGTATGAGAGTCACAGTGGCACGGTCATCTTTCACGGAACCTGCTCCATCGGGAATAATTCTGCAATATCTGTTGGGGCGAAAGCTACTGTAGAATTTGGAGATTGTTTCTCGGCAACAACGACATTACGCCTGACATCGTATGACAGCGTGACGTTCGGCGACCGCGTCAGTCTTGGATGGGACATCCTTGTCATGGATACCGACTTCCATAAGCTCACCAAATTGTCAGGCGGTTACAGCCGTGGGCACGCTCCCGTGCGAATTGGCTCGGACAACTGGTTCGGCAATGGCTGCACGGTCATGAAGCGTACGACGACACCGGACTATTGTGTCATCTCAGCCGGAACCGTCCTTTCGGGACCGGTAAACGCTCCCGAATATAGCGTGGTGGGAAGCAAAAACGAAATCGTGGTAAAAGCCACAGGGGTATGGTGGAACTGTGAGGATGACAAGATTGAGTATTGATTAAAATCAACAGGACTATTTTGGACGTGCTGCCTGAAATGCAGGGGAAACGTCAGAAAAGAACGCTTACAAACTAAAAATATATGACACATCAGCCGACAAAAAACGCATCGTGAAGAACACGTTGTTCCTGTATTTTCGTCATAAGTTGATTTTCGCATAAATTCCGCGATAGCAGGTAATCCGATTTTGTGGTTTGTTTATCCGGAAAATTAATCGGGAAATATTTCCTTTTACAACTATAGGCAGAGCCCCGATGTGGTGGGACTTGAAACCGAACTCCGATAAAGAAGTGGATATAATGAATGAAAAGACCATAAATATAATTTTGGCTAACGCCCCTATCAACAATGGCAACCGAGGATGTGTAGCCCTTTCCCTATTGTCCATCTTATTATTGGACAAGCTGTTGAGTGAAAAGGATGTCACGCACGCTTTCTATCTCCCCCAGAGCGGATTCCCCGGCAAGGAGAAACACTCATACAAAGCGGGAGATGTGCAAGCTGACTTTTTCTCTCTGACGGACATCTCCTCCTCCACACTGACGCAACACTTAAAGAAGTTATACAGGTACAAAGAGTACAAAGAGACTCAAAAGATATATAGGAACGCTGATTTTATCCTCGACATCGGGCAGGGTGACAGTTTTGCGGACATTTACGGGAATAGTCGTTTCGACTGGATATACAGCCAGTACCGTTTGGGGATGAAATACCGCAAGCCGTATTGCATCCTCCCTCAGACCATCGGCCCGTTCAGGGACCCGAAGATCAGGGAACAGGCAAGGAAAGGGATGGAATATGCCTCATGCGTGATGGTCCGCGACAGGCAGAGCCGCGACTTTGTCGGGGAGATGCTGCCCGGAAAGGAAGTGGCTGAAATCATAGACGTGGCCTTCTTCATGCCCTACACGCGGAAGGAATTCGACAGGAACTTTGTCCATGTGGGGCTGAACGTGTCCGCCCTGCTGTGGCACGGAGGCTATACAGGGGACAACCAGTTCGGCCTGAAAGCGGACTATCCGTCGCTGGTCCGTTCCGTCATGGATCATTTCCTGAAGCAGGAAGATGTCAAAGTCCATCTGATACCCCATGTGGTAGGCGGCGAACGGCATATCGAGAATGATTATGCCGTTTCATACGACCTGTTTGAAGAATATAACCACCCGAATCTTGTTCTATCTCCTTTGTTTCTGGACCCTATCGCTGCGAAAAACTACATCGCTGGCATGGACTTCTTCATGGGTACACGAATGCATGCCACAATTGCAGCCTTCTCTTCTGGTGTCCCCGTAGTTCCAATGGCATATAGCCGTAAGTTCAACGGCCTATTTGCGGATACGCTGCAGTATCCGTTTATGGCGGATATAAAAACACAAACAGCTGACAAAGCACACGAAATAGTAAAGCAAGCTTTTGCACAACGAGGTACCCTGAAAGCTGTCATCAACAAACAGATGGACACGACAGTGGAGCAACGCAGGTTGTTGCTAGAGAGAAAACTGAATAATTTCCTAAAACTTGAATAATAACTATGTTCGAAAGATTGAAAAGGCTAATAAAAACTTTCATAGAAGTCTATAGATTCGGAGGAATCAGAGAGATAAATATTTCTTACCTGTCTCCAGATAAACAGCTTGATGGTAAGGTCGTTTTGGTGACGGGAGGAGGAAGCGGCATCGGCAAAGCCATAGCAAAAGCATGCCTCAGACATGGCGCCAAAGTTATCATTTCGGGGAGAAATAAAAGCAAGTTACAGGCTGTTGTTGACGAGTGCCTAATGGAAAGTTTGAGTGATATAAAACTGATACGTGCCGATATAAGCAATGTCAAGAGCATTTGTGACATTATAAATGTCTCCCCAAATTTATTTGGAAAAGAAATTGATGTTGTTGTAAACAACGCCGGTTTGCCGCCCAATGAGTTTTTTCCTGAAGTTTCAGAAAAGGAATGGGAACAAATATATGATACGAATTCAAAAGGTACTTTCTTCATGTGTCAGGAATTCTGCAAATATTGGATGAGCCTGCCCGCGAAGAACAAATGTAGGAAGATTATTAACATATCCTCCCAAGGAGGCTTCGTGGGAGCGACATACCCTTACCGGATGTCAAAATGGGATATTGCAGGTTTGACAGCGGGATTGGGGAAAGTGATGGCCAGACACAATATTCTGGTCAATGGAATTGCACCAGGTCTTGTTTCTACGGAAATGCAACAAAAGTTTCAGAAACAAGCCGATAATATTTTTTGCAACCAAAATCCAATGCAACGGTTCGCATTGCCTGAGGAAATAGCAGAACTTGCTGTGTTTTTAATTTCAGATAGAAGCAACTTTATCACTGGGCAAACCATCCTCTGTGACGGCGGATTCGCTTTGCAGTAAAGCTATTACTACAACTCGGCAGTCTGCACGAAATAATACCCGCACAAAGTATAAAATCCGGAATATCCTACAATATATTCTGCGATAGCAAATGAAAGATCTGGAATTATGAATAACATCGAAAACATAAATATTGTAACCTCTGCACTGAAGTCTCATGGCATCAGATACGTAGTGATAAGCCCTGGTGGAACAAATATAGCGCTGGCAACAGCAATGCAGAATGATTCTTTTTTCAAATGTTTCTCTGTTGTGGATGAAAGAAGCGCCATGTATTTTGCCATAGGCTTGCATTTGCAAAGCGGAGAGGCGATAGCTCTTTCGTGTACAAGCGCACAGGCTACCAGAAATTATATCCCGGGATTAACAGAAGCATATTATAAACGGGTTCCGATTTTGGCCATAACAATGTCCAAACTTCCACGATTCAAATATCAGGGTTATATGCAGTCCCCCGACCAGACATCACTGCCTGCCGACTGTGTCAAAGGTTCGTACTCTTTACCCATTGTACAGTGTGATTCAGATTATCTCGAAAGTAGCAGGCTGGTCAATGAAGCCATCCTCGAACTGACTCATAACTGGCAAGGGCCTGTGCAACTTAATATTCCTTGGCAAGATTTTGAAATTGAACCGGTAAACCGTGACACTCCCAAGAATATCAAGAGACTCGATAGTTTCAATGAACATGATGAATTAAAAGGTAAAAAGATAATGATTGTTGCGGGCGAGCACCGTCCTTATGACCGGGAAACGATTGAAGCCATAGAATCTTTCTGCAATACTCATGACTCTATCATCTACGTCAATCATTTATCAAACCTCCACACCGCACATTCAATAGAGGGGAATCTATTTCTGTCCGCAGAACCGACAGAAAATGAATTGAAAGAATTAATTCCAGACATACTGATTTCAATAGGGGGACAGACAGGGGATTACCCTTTCTACTGCACGTTTTCAAGAACCTTGTATAAACTGGAACATTGGCAAATTGACGAAAGCGGTGATGTCATTGACACTTATGACAAGTTGACCTGTATATATCAGATGAAGATAAAAGACTTCTTTACAGCAGCTTGCTTCGGGCAGGAATCTTCGCATGAGTATCATGACCTGTGGAAAGACAAGATGGACAAATATGTCTGTCCGGCCGGTTTACCGCTATCCAACACATACATAGCATCAGTCCTGCACGACAAGATTCCTGAAAACAGTACCGTTAATTTCGCGATTCTGAACAGCTTGAGGAATTGGAATCTATTTCCTCTTGCAGAAAGTATAAAATGTTTTGCCAATGTGGCCGCTTTCGGGATAGATGGATGCACATCCATGCTGATAGGGGAAAGCATCCTCTCTGATGAATTACATTTTCTAGTCACGGGAGACTTGGCGTTCTTCTATGATTTGAATTCTCTGGGCATAAGACACATAAAAAACAATGTAAGGATTTTGTTGGTCAACAATAACGGAGGAGTGGAGTTCAAATTAGGCGGAAACTCCAGAGACAACCAGACAAAAGATTTGTATATAGCTGCGGCAAACCATTTCAAAAATGCAAAAGGATGGGCTGAGACTTGTGGATTTGAATATATATCCGCAACATCCAAAGATGAGTTCAACACGAAATACCCGACATTCCTGTCGTCCTCCTCAAAACCTATAATCTTTGAAGTGTTCACTAAGGACATAGATGAAGCCGTCGCTTACAGAACAGTTCTTGATGCAAACAAAAGCAAAGGCACAATAGACTTCATCAAGCAGGAATTACGTGCAATCAGGCATATAAGTCTTTTTCGGAAAAAATGAATGGGCAGCAGTAGCAAAATTTTCAGTGGAGTCGTCTGGAGCACGGTAGTAAATGTGGTGAACGCCGTTTACGGCTTCATTGCCGTGCCCATACTGATCAGCCATTTCGGGAAGGCAGAATACGGTTTGATAGGGCTGGCTATGTCAGTCAACGTCTACTTGAACCTGATGGACATGGGGTTAAACTCCACAAACGTGAGGTTTTTCTCCGCGTGGCTAGCGCAGAAAAATCACCCGAGACTGTTGAAGGGCTTCCAGACAAGCCTGTATTTTTACGGGATAGTGGGCCTGACCAATGCAGCGGTGCTTTTGGCAGTTGCCGCATTCTCCGGACAGATCTTCAACGTAACTGCCGAACAAGATGCGATATTAAAGCACCTGTTCTATATCCTCGCCGTATCAGCCTTCTGCCAGTGGTTCTCGTCATGCTTCGACCAGCTGATAAAGGCCACCGAAAACGTGGCGTGGATACAGAAGAGGACATTAGTCACAAAGGTGCTTATGATCGCCGTCCTAGCTGCCACCGTCCTGCTGAACTTTTCGATAGAGGCGTATTACGCCCTGACCTGTCTTGCCACCCTTGCCATCGTGCCTATGTCGGTAGGAAAGATAAGAAAGGAGACCCCGTTCATAAATTTTCTGCCGAAATGGGACAAGGATTCGTTCAAGGAAATGCTGCCGTACTGCATGAACATATTCTCGTTCAGCCTGTTTCAGTTCTCATTCTACAACCTGCGCCCGATGTTTCTCGGCATACGGGGTAACATCGAGTCTGTCACCGATTACCAGATCCTGAACGGCATCATCACCCTTGTCACAATACTGGGTGGTGCCTTCACCAGTATATTATTGCCGTCAACATCCAAGGTCGTAGCCGCCCATAACGAAGTAGCCTATTACCGCGTGGCATACGATGGGACGAGATACATTTCAATCCTTATCTGCTTCTGCTGTTTCGGGATGATGTCGGTCGGCTCTGAAGTGCTAACCATGTACGTGGGCAAGTCGTACCTCTACCTGATTCCCTGGTTCAACCTGTGGCTGCTGTGTACTCTCGGCACGCACAATCAGGCAATAAGTAGCCTCATCCTGGCAGGCTCCGACATCAGACCTATAAGTTACAGCACTGCATTCGCCTCAATCACAGGCCTCGTCTTGTCGTGGTGCCTGATACCACGTTTCCAGATCGGAGGAGTATGCATCGCGTTCGCAGTGTACGTGATCACGCAGTTAGTTTTCTATTATTGCTATTATTGGCCAAAAAAAATGAATATAGATTCGACCAGAGTATTTGGCAAGTGCTTTTTCCCAAGCGTATTGACGGGTATCGTATCCCTTTTAGCCGTGCATTTCGGACTCGCAGAAATACTCCGCTTTGACCGCCCGGTGATAAACTTTTTATTCAAAGGAGTCCTATTCGCCGTTCTGTACCTAGTCTTGACGTACATATTCATAATAAACAAGAACGATAAAAAATTTTTATTCAGCCTGTTATCAAACAGATAAATTCCCGAACTATGAGAATCTCCAAATTTGCATACTTGTTAATCTCCTGCATCCTGATGCTCTCGTTTTGGGAAATCAGACCCATCGTGGCTATCCTGAACACAGACATAGCACTCTTTTTGACCCTTGCGTGGGCCGTGATCGGCTTTTTCCTTTTCAGGAATGAATATAATCTGCCCGTAGTATTTTTTAAGAAGTACAGTTGGATATTGATTCTCATATTCGCCGGTA
>CAZXIB010000056.1:0-6840 GCA_964639815.1 uncultured Thomasclavelia sp.
CAACTTCTGAAGCTAAAGAAGCAACCGAAACTAATAAAGAAGGAGAAGAATAATGGCTATCACGGCACAACAAGTCAAAGACTTAAGAGAACGTACCGGTGCTGGTATGATGGATTGTAAGAATGCTCTCACAGCCTGTGATGGCGATATCGACAAGGCCATCGACTGGCTAAGAGAGAAGGGCATCGCTAAAGCTGCCAAGAAGGAATCGCGTATTGCTGCTGAGGGTTTGTCTAAGGCCATCGTTAAAGGCGATAGAGCTTGTCTTGTTGAGATTAATACGGAGACGGACTTTGTTTCTAAGAATGAAAACTTCTTGAGTCTACTTGATAAGACAGCTAATGTCATCCTTGATGGGACACCAAATGACTTAGAAGAGGCCTTAGCTTTAACGGTTGATGGTAAGACATTAAACGACTTATTCATCGAGGCTGTAGCTACAATTGGCGAAAAGATTACTCTAAGACGTTTTGCCATCCTAGATAAGCAAGCCGAAGATAGCTTTGGTGTCTATATGCATAACGGCGGTCAGATTTCGGTAGTACTAGTCTTAAAGGGCTCTAAAGACGAAGAGGTCGCTAAGCATATGGCTATGCAGGTCGCTTCGATGGCGCCAAGTTATGTATCGCGCGATGAAATGCCACAAGAGATAGTAGACCACGAGCGTTCTATTCAAACTGAGATTGTTAAAAACGATGAGAATCTAGCTAGTAAGCCTGAGAAGGTCTTAGCAGGTATCATTGAAGGCAAGGTCTCTAAGACTTTACAGGATATGTGCTTAGTCGATCAGATTTACTTCCTAGAACCTGATAAGAAGTGTGGTCAATATCTAAAGGAAAACGGTACTTCGGTAAGTAAGTTTGTCCGTTATCTAGTCGGCGAAGGCTTAGAGAAACGTGAAGAGAACTTCGCTGAAGAAGTAGCTAAACAGATAGGTTAATTTAATAGGGGGCAAGTTTTTGCCCTTTTATCTTGGAGATTAGATTGTATAAGCGAGTATTATTAAAATTGAGTGGTGAGGCACTGGGTAATGGCAAAGGCATCTACGACCCCCAATACCTCGATGCGCTTGCCGAAGAAATAAAGGATATAAAGAATCTCGGTATTGAGGTGGCGATTGTAGTCGGTGGTGGTAATTTAATTAGAGGTCGCATCTTAGAAGAGCTTGGTTTTGATAGGGTGAGTGGCGACTTTATGGGTATGATGTCAACCGTTATGAATGCCATCGCCCTTGAAAACATCTTTAAAGACCACAACATTAAGGCCAAGGCTTTTAGTGCCATTGATGTTGAGGGTTGCGAGAAGTATGAAGTGGCTAAGACAAGAGAGTATTTAGAAGAAGGTTATGTCTGTATCTTTGGTGGTGGGGTATCGCAACCTTATTTCACTACCGATTCAGCAACAATACTTCGAGCCATTGAAAACAAGTGCGATGTCGTCTTGATAGGAAAGAATGGTGTTGATGGCGTCTATGATGCCGATCCAGCGATAAGTAAAGATGCTAAGCGTTTTGACGCTATATCTTATGATGAGCTATTAGAGCGGGGCTTAAAAGTAATTGATGCTAGTGCCGCGGTCATGGCTTCTGAACAAGACCTAGACTGTCTAATCTTTAGTATGAATGAACCGGGAAATATCAAAAAAGCGATTACAGATAAGACGATAGGTACTATAATTAGTTCAAAGGAGAAGTTGTATGTCAAATGAGATATTAAATTCCTCAAATGCCAAAATGGCTAAGGTCGTTGAACAGTTTGAAGAGCGTTTGACTAGTGTTAGAACTGGTAGAGCCAATCCGAAGTTACTTGACCGTATAGAGGTTGAATACTATGGGGCTATGACACCCATCAATCAGATGGCCTCTATTCAGGTTAGTGAGGGTAGAACATTAGTCATAAAACCCTATGATGCCTCGACTTTAAAAGAGATTGAAAAGGCCATAAATGTGTCTGATTTAGGTTTACCACCTACTAATGATGGTGCTGTTATCCGTCTAACCGTTCCAACTCTTACTGAAGAGACGCGCAAAAGCTATTGTAAGGAAGTGTCTAAGTTTGCCGAAGATGCTAAGGTTCAAGTCCGCAATATCCGCCGTGACGCTAACGACAGTATCAAAAAGGACAAAACCATCCCGGAAGATAGTCAAAAAGATTTATTAGACAATGTACAAAAAGACACTGATAAGTACGTCAAGAAGATAGACGAGATTGCCGATAAGAAAGAAAAAGAGATAATGACTATTTGATATGACTATCCCACAGCATATCGCTATCATCATGGACGGCAATGGTCGCTGGGCTAAAGCTCAGGGCAAAAGACGTAATGAAGGCCATTTGGCCGGCGTACAAAAGGTACGCGACATCGCTATACACGCCAAAGCTAGAGGTGTCAAATACTTGACCCTCTATGCTTTTTCGACAGAGAATTGGCGTCGACCCGAAGAAGAGGTCGGCTATATCATGTCTTTGCCGAAGTTCTTTTTTAATTCTTATCTAAAGGAGCTAATGGCCAATGATATCAAGGTCAATCTTTTAGGTGATATGGCCGGCATTCCCAAAGTAGCTCGCGATATCTTTAAGGCGGCGATAGAAGAAACCAAAGATAATAAGTCTATGGTATTAAACTTCGCCGTAAATTACGGTAGTCGCGATGAAATTGTGAAGGCTGCTATGGCTTATGGTCAAGACTATAAAGAGGGACTTGTGGGCGAACTTGACGAGAAGTCTTTTTCTATGTATTTATCAACAGGTGATATGCCTGATGTCGATTTGCTCATCCGTACCAGTGGTGAAAAACGTCTTTCCAACTTTCTTTTATGGCAGCTTGCCTATAGTGAAATGATATTTACACCAACCTTTTGGCCAGACTTCAGCGAAGCCGACTTCGATGAATGTCTAAAAGAATATGCTTTGCGCAATAGACGCTTTGGAGGTCTAGATGAAGATGAGAGTGATTAGTGCCATTGTTTTGGCGCTGCTTTGTATACCGATACTGCTCATTGGTGAGCCACTAGTTGATTTACTCTTACTTTTGGTTATCGGCATGGGCTCATATGAGTTTATAAGCATTAGAGAGAAGCGTTTTAATGTGCTTCTCTATATATCAATGGTCACCTTTGTCATATTGATGAATTTCTTTACGATAAATCAGGTTGGCTTAATCATCATCTTTGTCGTTTATTTATTCTTTATTGCCATACTCTTTGCTGATATTAGTTTAGATGATGTGGCAGCGGTCTTTATGATGAGTATCATCATTGCGATGGCAGTTAGTTCTGTCGTTAGAATCTACAGTCATGAAAAAGGATCGCAGTTTATGATATTTATACTGCTGGCGACGTTTGGTTGTGATATTGGAGCTCATTTATGTGGTACGCTTTTTGGCAAGCACAAGCTCAATGAGCGCGTATCACCTAAGAAGACTATAGAAGGGGCCATTGGCGGTTGGGTTTTTGGCATGGTTTTATCTTTGTGCTATGCCTTATTCTTCTTTAGAAATCTCTTATCGTTAAAACTATTCATTGGTCTATCCATCACTTTGCCGATTGTTGCCCAGATTGGTGATTTGTCTTTTAGTCTTGTTAAGAGGAATTATGGGGTCAAGGACTTTGGCTCAATGATACCAGGCCATGGTGGCGTTTTAGATAGGATTGATTCACTACTGTTCTCGCTTATCTTCTTTATTTCCATGGTGGAGATGTTCTTATGAGAAGAGCTATCTTACTGGGGGCCAGTGGCTCAATAGGCCAGCAAGCCCTAGATGTCATTGAAGACTCGAATATTGAAATAGTTGCTCTAAGTGTTTATGGCAATATTGAAGTATTACGAAACTATCTAAAACAGCACAAACCCCAAGCACTTTATGCCAAGACTATACCTGATGACTTGATTAAAGCGTACCCGGAAGTAAAGTTTTTTAGTGGTGATAATGGCATAGAAGCGATGCAAGGTGCTGTTGAATATGATTTGCTTATTAATGCTTTAGTTGGCTATGTGGGCTTACTTCCTACATATAGAGCTATAAAAGATGGCAAAGATGTGGCCTTAGCTAATAAAGAGACCCTTGTCATGGGTGGCGATCTCATAAATCGCTGTCTAAGAGAGACTGATTGTCGTATTTATCCAATTGATTCGGAGCATTCGGCAATTGCTCAGTGTATGGCTGGCTCTTCACGCTTTGACATAAATAGGCTAATCATTACAGCAAGTGGCGGAGCCTTTAGAGACTTAAGTAGAGAGGACTTAAAAACGGTCACTAAAGAAGATGCCCTTAAGCATCCCACTTGGTCGATGGGCGCTAAGATTACGATTGATTCGGCAACTATGATGAATAAGGGCTATGAAGTCATAGAAGCTCATCATCTCTTTAATATCGACTATGACGATATTGATGTCATCATGCATAAGGACAGTATTGTCCACTCTTTGGTAGAGTTTAATGACGGTTCAGTCATAGCTCAACTCAGCGAGCCGGATATGCGTTTACCTATAAACTACGCCTTGTTTGGAAGACATGCTTCTTATAAGGATAAAAAACACTTAGACCTTAGAAAGGTTGGACAATTAGACTTTAAAGAGCTATCATTTAGCCGCTACCCACTTCTTGAAGTAGCCTATAAGGTAGGTAAGATGGGTGGTAATATGCCAGCCGTTATGACGGGGGCCAACGATACTGCTGTTGACCTCTTTCTTCATGATGCGATTAGTTTTCTAGAAATAGAGGAAGCTGTTATAAAAGCTATCGACAATGCTTCATATATAGCTGAGCCATCGATTGCCGATATTATCGATAGCTATGAGTCTGGCAAAGAATTCGTATTAAGTAATTACTGATGTCAATATTAGATACTATCCGCGAGCCAGCTGATTTACGCAAGTTATCTATAGCTGATCAAAAGAAATTAGCTGCTGAGCTTCGCGCCGAATTATTAGACGACATATCAAAGACTGGAGGCCACCTGGCCTCCAATCTTGGCGTGGTTGAGCTTACTATTGCCATTCATACCGTCTTTAATACACCGATAGATAAGGTGATTTGGGATGTTGGTCATCAAAGCTATGTACACAAGATACTAACTGGTAGAAGAAGTGATATGGCTAAGCTAAGAATGCTTGATGGTCTTTCTGGTTTTCCTAAACGCTACGAATCAGAATATGATGTCTTTGATACAGGCCACAGTTCTACTTCGATATCAGCGGCTTTAGGCTTTGCGAGAGCCCGTGACCTTGCTGGGGCTAAGCACAGGGTAGTTGCCGTTATTGGTGATGGTGCTATGACCTCGGGTATGGCCTTTGAAGCTCTAGAAGATGCGGCTAGTAGTAAAACTGATATCATCGTCATCCTCAATGACAATGAGATGTCGATTGAGCGTAATGATGGTGGTTTAGCTAGAGCCCTGTCTAAAGCGCGTACTAAACCCCTATATACCAATTCTAATAGAGTCATTAAAGAGGCGACACTTAAGATACCAAGGGTAGGCGAGAAGATTGTTGGCCTAGTTCGTCGCTTTAAACAAGTCCTCAAACCCTTCTTTATTGCCAATATGATTTTTGAAGATATGGGCTTTACTTATTTAGGTCCTGTCGATGGTCATGACCTCGATAGGCTTGAGGCTATGTTATATAGGGCAAGAGATTTAAAAGGGCCAGTCTTGATTCACTGTCTTACCAAAAAGGGTAAAGGTTATTTAAAGGCCGAAACTGACCCTGAACTATATCATGGTGTCGATGCCTTTGATATTAAAAAGGGTATTGGGAGCACAAGTACTGCTACTTATTCTTCAGTCTTTGGTGAAAAGCTTACCGAGCTAGCAAATCGCGACAATAAGATAGTAGCTATAACAGCGGCTATGACATCAGGCACGGGTCTAACACCTTTCAAAGAGGCCCATCCCAATAGATTCTTTGATGTGCAGATTGCTGAACAACATGCCCTAACGATGGCCTGTGGTTTAGCCTTGGGTGGTTATAAGCCGGTTGTCGCTATCTATTCATCCTTTGCCCAAAGGGCCTATGATCAACTCATCCACGACATCGCCATCCAAAAAGCTCATGTCGTTTTGTGTTTGGATAGAGGGGGACTTGTAGGAAAAGATGGTGAGACCCATAATGGCTTACTTGATTTAGCTTATACTAATCTCATCCCTGAACTTACTATCATGGCTCCTAAGGATTTAAAGGAATTAGAAGATATGTTAGAAGTAGCTGTTGAAGACTTTGATGGGCCTGTTATCATCCGCTATCCTAAGGGTACAGAAAAGATGAGTATCTCCCCAGATAATGTAGAGCGTCTTAAGGCTAAGAAGGCAGAAGTGCTAAAGAAAGGAAGTGATGGTTATATCATCGCCATTGGCAAGATGGTAGCTTACGCTATAGAAGCCTCTGATATCTTAAAGGGACAGGGTTTGGACTTTGGTGTCATAGGTGTATCCTTTTTAAAGCCCTTTGACGTAGAGACGATTTTAAGTGTTATCGCAGATACTAGATATATCGTTACTATCGAAGACGGGACGATTATAGGCGGTCTAAAAGCGCAGGTCGATGCGCTTATCGTTAAAGAAAAGCTAGATGTCGATGTCCTAAATATTGCTTATCCTGATGCCTTTATTATGCAGGGTGATATAGCCGAGATTGAAAAACGTTATGGTCTAGATGTTGAATCGATTGCCTCTAAGATATTGGAAAGCTTTGGTGCTTTATACTAGTTGAAAGGAAGTGGAGAGATGTTACTTAATATAGTCTTATTTGTGATATTGTTGTCGGTGATAATAATTGTCCATGAGTGTGGACACCTTATTGCCGCTAAGGTCTTTGGCGTGTATTGTCAAGAGTTCTCTATCGG
>CAZXIB010000057.1:0-6740 GCA_964639815.1 uncultured Thomasclavelia sp.
GAATAGAGAGTCAGACTATCCTCTTTTTTGACGTGTTCTTTAATCTCTAAGACCTTGATTTTGAGGGCTCTGTGTCCAAAGATTATCGTTATCTCATCGCCTACCTTTACTTCATAGGCAGCCTTTACCTTTCGACCATTTACTAATAGTCTATCTTGGTCTGCCAACTCTTTGGCGATGACTCTTCGTTTTAATATTCGGGCTACCTTTAAATACTTATCTATCCTCATGTTCGTACTACCTCATGCAGATGTCCCAAAAGTGTGACAATCTTCTTAACTTCTTCTCGTCTATCCTGTAAAGAGAATTCAATCTTGTCTTTAGTATAGCGTATCTGTAAGTCCTTAGATAACTCATTACAATAAGTAAATAGCTTCATCCCATCAACTGTATCACTGAAGTTTTTAGTAAGAGTTAGGACAATATGCCCTTTGACAATCTTAAAGGAATCAACGATATCGCCATCAATGAATAGTTCAATCTCCTTTTTCTCAAACAAGGCATCTATTTCCTTAGGTAAGCGACCGTACTTGTCCTTTACCTCTAGATAGTAGTCGAGTAGGTCGGACTTATCATGGATGGCATCCAAACGATGATACATGTCTAACTTGTCGTAGTCATTGTCGGTAAAGGTATCGGGAATATAGGAGTCTAGTGGTATGACTGGTCGGATGTAGTCTTTCTCTTCCGGCACATCTTCACCACGCTTTCGCTTAATAGCTCTTTCTAGCATAGCCAAATATAAGTCTAACCCCACATTATCAATAAAGCCTGATTGTTTAGCTCCTAACATATCACCAGCTCCGCGTATCGCTAAATCACGCATCGCGATCTTATAACCACTACCCAGAGCTGTAAACTCCTTTATCGCATCGAGACGCTTAGAGGCAACTTCTGATAATTGTTTTTTTGGTGGAACCATTAGATAAGCATAGGCGATCTTATCACTGCGACCAACACGACCCTTTATCTGATAAAGCTGGGCTAAGCCAAAGTTTTGGGCATTATCGATGATGATGGTGTTGGTGTTGGGGATATCGATACCAGTCTCGATGATAGTCGTACAGATAAGCACATCGGCCTTTCCTGCATAAAAAGCCATCATGGCATCCTCTAATTCTTCACGAGCCATCTTGCCATGGGCTACGATGACACGTATACCTTCTACCATACCTTCAATCTTGTGAGCTAGGTTATAAATCCTATCGATGTCATTATATAGATAAAAGACTTGGCCACCTCTAACTAACTCCCTTTCAATAACCTCTTTTATCAGGTGGTCATTTTTTTCTACAACATAAGTTTGAATAGGATAGCGGTCTTTAGGTGGTGTATCTAAGGTAGATAAACCTCTTAGGCCCACTAGTGACATTTGTAATGTACGAGGGATAGGGGTAGCACTGAGCGACAAGACATCTATAGATTCCTTAAGCTCTTTTATCTTCTCTTTGTGTTCAACACCAAAGCGTTGCTCCTCATCGATAATAAGTAAGCCTAAGTCAGCATATTGAACATCTTTAGAGAGTATGCGATGGGTGCCTATTATGATGTCGACCTTGTGTTCTTTAAGCTCCTTTGTAATGCGCTTTTGGTCAGCAGGTCTTACATAGCGGTCAAGTAAGGCAACCTTTACAGAGTATGACTCAAAGCGCGCTACAAAAGTCTTATAGTGTTGTAAGGCCAGTATCGTCGTTGGACATAGATAGGCAACTTGTTTATTGCCAAGGACGGCCTTCATAGCTGCTCTTATCGCTACTTCGGTCTTACCAAAACCGACATCACCACAGAGTAGTCTATCCATTGGTTTCTTATCTTCCATGTCCTTTTTTACTTCAATAACGGAGCGCACTTGGTCATCAGTAAGCTCATAGGGGAAGTCATTTTCAAAATCACGTTGGATATCGTTATCAGGGCTAAAGGCAAAGCCGATATCACTACTGCGTTTTTGGTATAAGCTTAATAGTCTTTCAACTAAATCATCGATGCCTTCTTCTACTTTAGCCTTAGTGCGCGCCCATTCTTTAGAACCAAGCTTATGTAACTTTGGTATGACGCCATCCTTAGATACATATTTGCGAACTAAAGAAAACTGGCTCAGCGGTACTAGTAATTCATCGTTGCCACGGTATAGTATCTTAAGATAATCAAGCTTGATATTGTTTATGGTGCGCTTTTCAATACCGACGTATTGGCCAATGCCGTATTGGTTATGGACGACATAGTCACCACGGGTAAGCTCTTCATAAGAATCAAGTTTAACTGACTCTTCATACTTACTGGCATAGCGACCAAGCTTTCTTTTTCTGTCATAGAGCTCTTTGGATGAGTATATAGCGATGTCAAGCTTATCAATGCGCAAACCCTTAGCCACTTCACCAACCATGATGGTGATACCGGATTCTAACTTTCCTGTATAGACCTTATAAGGAACATCGAGGCCATTAAGCGCTTCTATAACTTCTTCGACTTCTTTAGCAGATATAGCCAAGACTTTATAGGTTTCCTTAGCCTTCATAACACCTTGAATGATTAAAGGTAGTGGGCCAGTAGGGGCATCAACCTCAGTGACCAGGGGAAAGGCTTGACTAAGGGGGGATGAGCTAAGTTTATTAGATGAATCTATAATCCTGTTATAGTCAGCAAAGACATAAAAGCGCAAAGGAAGATTATTGTCTTCGCTCATCTCTCTTAAGTAGGCAAAGGTCTCATCTCTAAGCATTTTAAGATGTCTATCTATAGCCTCAGTATCACTGAGATATAGTAAAGACTCCGGTAATAAATCTAATAAGTGGGCTTGGCTTTTTAAAAAGGCGTAATGATAGTAGAGGTGGCCTTGGTATATGCCTGATTCAATGAAGTCTAAATCTAAGGCGAAGCTGTCATTATCGCCCATCGCCCCTTGCAATATCTTGGTGTCTTCTTCATCAAATAAGACATCGGAGGCAAATATTAGCCTACATTCATCTATCTTCTCGACAGTCATCTGGGTATTGACGTCATAAAAGCGCAATGAGTCGACCTCATCATCGAAGAATTCAATGCGGATGGGGCTACTATAGTTAGCACTAAAGACATCAACGATAGAGCCTCTTATTGCATAAGTCAGTGGTCGCTCAGAGGTTGGTACTCTTTCATAGCCAGCTGACCTTAGACTTGCCACTAAGTCATCGCGCTCTAAAATATCGCCAACTTTAATATCGATGATAGACTTTTCTAAAAGGCTAAGTTTAGGCAAATGGCGTATAAGGCCATAGGCAGTAGTGACGATAATCTTTGGCTTACCAGTCAAAATCTCCGCTATAGCACTGACTCTTTTAGCTCGCCCTTCAAACGAGGCTACAATGGCCTCAGCCCGCATCGATTCCTCGGGGTCATATAGAACGATATCATCTGCTGAATAGTAAGAACCTAATAGCTCATAGATGTGATTAGCGCCATAGTTATTCTCTTTCACAACGACCAAAGGAACCTTTAAGTCACTGGCATACATTGCCAACTTAAAAGCCTCTTCAGTAAGAGAGTTATAGGCTAAGTCTTTATCGACAATGTCTTTTTGACTTAGGCCACTTTTTAGATGTTGTAAAAAGCTCTCCTCAAACATTGAACTTGTTCATGACTTCAATAAAGCTGTGATTACGATAGTAATCCAAAGCCTCAGATGCTCTATCAATAGAGGCTAAAAAGACCTCTTTATCTTCCTTGGGCACCTCACCCAAAACGTAGTCTTTGGTATCGATAGTCTTATTTTCACCAATACCGACTCTTATTCGTTTGATGTCTTGCGTGCCAGTTAGGTCGATGATGTTTTGGATGCCCTTTTGGCCAGCAGAAGAGCCCTTTTCCCGAATGCGTATTTTGCCAAGTGGTAAGTCCATGTCATCATAGACAACTATCAAATCATCAATGTCAATCTTATAGTAGGACAAAAAGGCCGTCACACAACGACCTGATAGGTTCATATAAGTCTCTGGTTTAAGGATGATGATGTCATCAATGCGCCCATAAAGACCATCAAATTGTCTTTTGGTAAAGCTAAGACCTAACTTATTGGCTAGTTGGTCGACGACCATATAACCACAATTATGTCTAGTCTCGGCATAAATCTTACCAGGATTTCCCAGTCCGACAAATAGTCGCATTATTTATTGGGGCTCATCGCCCTTAGTGTCTTCGTCGACATCTTCGCCATCATAAAAAGGTTCATCCTCAATTAGTGCTTCTGTGTAGGCGTCAAGGATGCCATAGTCACGAAGAACGATACGTCCAGCCTTCATGGTGGCAAAGTTGCGTATATCGTTGACCATCTCTTCGCCAAGCGGCTCTCCTAGCTCACTTAGTGTCGCTGCAGCAATGTACTTATAGAAGCCAATAAGGCGCTTATCGTAGGTACAATCAGCGGGATAGTTGCCTGCCCACAAATCTCTTAAGAAGGTTGCGTCGGCCTTATCATCCTTGGCTAGACAATGGTGAATCGCAAAAAAGAGCTCGGTGACGATGTCTTGAGAAATGTAGTCATAGTATCTCGCTACAGCTTTCACCAAAGCATCGATGACCTCCGCGTCACCTATGGCATGAGCCTTGATAAGCGCTACAATGAGCCAGAAATAAGTATCGGAGTTATACTCAAACTTCTTGGCATCAAACTTGTCTTTCTTGTTTAGGATGGTGTCTCTTAAATCAAGTCTTTTTACCTCTTCTTTGGCATCCATATCATTGTGTAATAGAGCATAGATATAAATAACACGTCCCTTGTTGGCAAACTCATCATCGTATTCGCTCTCGACATAAGCCTTAGCTACTTCGACCATCTCTGGGTCATTATCGAATATTGCATCAGAACACTTAATGTAGTTTCTGACGTGCTTATTGCGTTTAAATAGTCTAGCATTCTGTACAATCATATATACCAGCATAACTGCAAAAAATAAAAATAAAATATAATCCATATTGGCACCTCATTTTTACCAACATATTCTAGCACATTAGTCACACTTCATCATTATTTTTGGTAATGTGCAAGGATAATAGAACATCTTATCAATTCCTTCATCTTAACTCTTTAATTCTCGCCCTCTTTGTAGTAATATTTTCTTGTAGGTCAAAACATGCAGAAAGATAAGTCAAAGAGTACGCATCGATTAGCGATTCCGCAAGGATGACAGGTCGATGACCCTTTTTTTATGAGCAGATAGGAGGATATATGGGAACCAAATACATATTCGTAACGGGCGGAGTTGTCTCTGGCCTTGGCAAAGGCATCACCGCCGCATCTTTAGGACGTCTTTTAAAAGACCGCAACTACAATATATTCATGCAGAAGTTCGACCCCTATCTGAACATCGATCCCGGTACCCTCAACCCTGTTCAACACGGTGAAGTATTTGTCACCGAAGATGGTCTAGAGACTGATTTGGATTTAGGTCACTATGAGCGCTTTGTCGATGAGTTCATGACTAGAGACTCTAATGTCACCAGTGGTCGCATCTATGACACCATCCTAAACAAGGAACGTCGTGGTGACTATGGTGGTAAGACAGTTCAAGTCATTCCCCATGTAACCGATGAAATAAAGCGTAACTTCCACAAAGGTGAGGATGATGCGATTGTCATCATTGAGATAGGTGGTACAGTAGGCGATATCGAGTCACAGCCCTTCTTTGAAGCTATCAGACAATTCCGCCAAGAAGTAGGGCCTAATAATACTTGTCTTATTCATGTGGCTTTAGTACCGTTTCTAAGAGCCTCTTTAGAAGTCAAGACTAAGCCTGTCCAACAAAGCGTCAAGACGATGCAGAGTTTAGGTCTCTGGCCTGATATCATCGTCTGTCGCAGCGACATACCATTAGACACTGAAGTACGAGAAAAGATCGCCCTCTTTTGTAATATCGATGAAAACTGTGTCATCGAAAACCTTGATGTCGAATATCTATATGAAGCACCAATGATGCTAGAAAAGGAGGAGTTAGCACAAAGAGTATTGGAAAAGCTTTCCCTTACTTCGCCAACTCCCGACCACAGTCAGTGGGAGGCTATGTTAGAGCGGTTAAAGAATGCCAAAGGTGTTTGTAAGATTGCTATTGTAGGTAAGTATGTAGCACTACACGATGCTTATTTAAGTGTTGCCGAAGCTATTAGGCATGGAGCCATAGCCAATGATATTCATGCCCGAATCAAGTGGATAGATTCTGAGAAGCTAGAGTCCACCGATGTCGAACTACTACTAGATGATGTCGATGGGATAATTGTCCCGGGTGGCTTTGGTAGTCGAGGTATTGAAGGCAAGATAAAGGCCATCCGCTATGCTCGAGAACAAGATATACCTTTCTTGGGAATCTGTCTTGGTATGCAACTGGCTCTTGTCGAGATAGCTCGTGATATCTTAGGTCACACAAAAGCCAACTCTCTTGAATTTGATTCTAGTACTCCTGACCCCATCATTCACCTATTAGAGGGACAAGATGAGATTGAAGATATTGGTGGCACCCTAAGGCTTGGTGCTTATCCCTGTGCCCTAAAACCCAATACAACTGCTTATAGGTTATACGGCACTGAGCATATCTCTGAGCGTCATCGTCATCGTTATGAAGTCAACAATGCCTATCGTAAAGAGTTAGAAGATAACGGCGTTGTCTTGTCTGGTTTATCGCCAGATGGGCAGATAGTAGAGATGATAGAAATGCCAAAACACTCTTACTTCATCGCTACACAAGCTCACCCTGAGTTCAAGTCTCGTCCCGACC
>CAZXIB010000058.1:0-6623 GCA_964639815.1 uncultured Thomasclavelia sp.
GGCCATATTCCAATTTGCGAAGTTGAAGTTAACAATACTGCCTCTTTGCATATTCAGGAGAAGTTGGGTTTAACGCGCAGCAGTGATAAAATCTATTGGATATTTGATGGATAGAAAAATTCTAGTCGGTGTATCCGGTGGTCCAGATTCAATGGCTTTACTAGATCTTCTTTATCGCAGTGGCTTTAATTTAGTCGTTTGTCATGTCAATTATAAGAAACGAGAATCAGCTGACCGTGATGAAGAGATAGTAAGAAAATATTGTAAAGAGCGTGATATCGATGTCTATTATAGCTACCCCCAATACGAATCAGGTAACTTTCAAGACTGGGCACGGACTGCTCGCTATGATTTCTTTTTAGATGTCGCCAAGAAACATTCTATCGACATCTTATGTCTGGCCCATAATTTAGACGACTATCTTGAGACCCTAGTCATGCAGATAGAGCGCGGTTCTTATCATGAGCACTATGGTATAGCGCGCATAGCTCACTACAAAGACCTAAAAGTGCTAAGACCACTTATTCGTTATCCTAAAGTGGCTTTATCGGCATATTGTGATAGAGAAAAGATAGCTTATGGTATTGATGAGACCAATCTCAGTGATGAATATCAAAGAAATGTCATTCGTCATCACAAATTGGCTAATATGTCACTTCTTAGCAAGCTTAAACTTTTTAATAGAGTTGAAAAACTAGAAAACAGAAGGATTTTCCATCACACGATATTAGAGGATATCTACGCTAAAGATGTTTATACGATGAGTCAATATGAACTAATCAACGATAAGGATTGGTTTTTTCGTTATAAACTTAATGTTCACTTGAGTTCTGCCCATCTCAAAGAGATAAAGGAACTTATGGATAAAGATAGCTTTATCTTAGATATAGAAAATCGGACTATGAGTAAAGATTATGGTAGATTATATTTTGATAAGTCTTATACATCTTATCGCTATAATCTTGATGATGGCGATATTGATTGTCCATACTTTAAAATACTAGATGATGCCGATAAGAAACATAGTGTTACTATTCATCCTGATGATTTACCTATCGCTATTAGAACTAGTAAGCCTGGAGATAAGCTTGCCATGCGTTATGGCACTAAGAAGATATCGCGCTGGTTCATCGACCGTAAGATACCTAAGCTAGAAAGACGGCATTGGCCTATCTTAGTCAATAAGAACGATGAACCTATCTTTGTTCCGGGAATGGGGTGTGATGTAACACATTATTCTATTAAACCTAACTTTTTTATGATAGAATACTTTCATTATGGAGGAAGTGATATGCACACCGATATCGAAGAGGTCTTAATAAGCGAGGAATCTATAATCAAACGTTGTAAAGAGATAGGTGCTACCATCAGTGCTGATTACGCCAATAAAAGACCGATATTGATAGGTCTGCTCAAAGGCTCAGTGCCATTTCTAGCTGAACTAATGAAGAACATTACCGTTGATCTTGAAGTCGACTTCATGGATGTATCTAGTTACGCCGGTACTGAATCGACAGGCGATGTCCGTATCGACAAAGATTTAGAAAACTCGGTAAAAGACGATGATATCATCATCGTTGAAGACATCATCGATACAGGTAGAACGCTAAAACGCGTTATTGAGATTCTATACTCAAAAGGTGCAAGGTCAGTCAAGATAGCCACACTATTAGACAAGCCCGAAGGACGATGTGATGCCGATGTTGAAGTCGACTATGTCGGTTTTGTCGTCCCCAATCGCTTCTTAGTTGGCTTTGGACTTGACTATGACCAAAAGTATCGCAACCTTCCATATATCGGAATACTTAAAAAGGAGTGCTATTAAGGAGTTTATAGATGCCAAATAACCGCAATAAATTTATCTATTCATTACCTTATTTGATGGTCATCATGTTCATACTGGCGCTATCATTCATGAATCCACTAAGCTCTGCAACGGAAACATTGAGCTATGGTGCATTCAATAGCGCACTTGAATCCGACCGCATCCTCTCGGCTAGCATTACAGTCGACTATAACACTGTCGAAATCGTCGGTGTCTACAACAACAACGGTACGGAAGTCGCCTTCACGACAACCTTGCCTAATATCGATTCTATTATTGATAACGTGCTTGAGCAACTGGCAGATGTCGATGTCGTAACATTCTCAGACGCTAATGAAACTAGTATATTCTTAGAATTGCTGAGCAGTTTGTTGCCATTAGCTATCTTTGTCGTCTTTGGCTACATTATGCTAAAGAGTCTAAATGGCGGCGGCGCCAATAAACAAGCCTTCGATTTTTCTAAGTCTCGTGCTCGTTTAGAAAGTGAGATAAAGGTTCGCTTTGCTGATGTAGCTGGATGTGACGAAGAAAAAGAAGAGATGGCTGAGATTATTGAATATCTTAAGACACCGAGGAAGTTCGCTAAGATGGGTGCTAGAATTCCTAAGGGTATCTTGATGGTTGGCTCACCTGGTACTGGTAAGACATTATTAGCCAAAGCTGTTGCCGGTGAGGCTAATGTGCCATTTTATTCTATATCGGGTTCAGACTTTGTTGAAATGTTTGTTGGTGTTGGTGCTAGCCGTGTTAGAGATATGTTCAAACAAGCTAAACAGACAGCTCCTTGCATGATATTTATTGATGAAATTGATGCCGTTGGTAGACAACGTGGTGCTGGTATGGGTGGCGGACATGACGAACGCGAACAAACCCTCAACCAGTTACTAGTCGAAATGGATGGTATGGCTGACAATAATGGTATAGTCGTTATTGCAGCTACCAATAGACCTGACGTACTAGATCCTGCCCTATTAAGACCTGGACGCTTTGATAGACAGATAACCGTATCCCTACCTGACCGTAAGGGTAGAGAGGCCATACTGAAGGTTCATGCGAGAAATAAACACCTTGATGAAGCTGTTGACTTAAACGCACTTGCAGGTCGCACACCTGGCTTTAGTGGTGCTGACTTAGAAAACGTTTTGAATGAAGCTGCTATCTTAGCTGTTAGAGGTAATAGAGAGACTATCTCGATGCAAGATGTCGATGAAGCTATTGATAGAGTCATGATGGGTCCTGCTAAGAAGTCTAGAACATATGATGATAAGACTAAGAAACTAGTGGCCTATCATGAAGCTGGCCATGCGATTGTTGGTCTTAATTTACCTGATGGAGCTGTTGTGCAAAAGGTCACCATCATACCACGCGGTAATGCCGGTGGTTATAACCTAATCACACCTCGTAAAGAACGCATTCTCAATACGAAGAAGGAACTTATGGATACAATTACTTCTTATATGGGAGGAAGGTGTGCAGAAGAGATATTCTTCGACGACATAACAACAGGTGCCAGCAGTGATATCGAAAGAGCCACCCTTATCGCCCGTGATATGGTTACAACTTATGGAATGAGCGACCTTGGTCCTGTCCAATATGACCGTGGCTCACAGAGCGTTTTCCTAGGTCGTGACTACAACTCACCAAGCAACGTCTCGTCACAAGTTGCCTTTGAGATTGATCAAGAAGTACGCAAGATTGTCGACAAATGTCATGACTTAGCTATAGAGATTATCAATAGTCACAAAGATGACTTAATTGCCGTAGCGGATGCCCTTGTCGTCAATGAGACACTTACAGCCGAAGAAATTGACGAGGTCTTAATTGGTAAGCTGAAGGTTGTCGATGATAAGCTCATCCACGTCGAAGACTTAGTACAAGAGACTACAGAAGCTGACTAATCATCAGCTTCTTTTATAAAATACTATGCAAAAAAGTTACATGATTAAAGGGATGGTAAAAGACCGTCCCATTAGAATTCTTGCCGCTGATACCAAAGACTTAGTCGAAGAGGCAAGAAAGCTATTAGGCCTATTTCCAACATCTTGTGCCGCTTTAGGCAGAGTCTTATCAATTGTCAGTATCTTAGCGAAAGATATGAAAGATGATAGTGGCATTATTCAAGTAGAAATAGATGGTGGAGGGCCTATTGGTAAAATCTTCGCTCAAGGTAAAAGTGATGGAACCGTGAAAGGTAGAGTGGCCGAGCCCAACATCTATGTGAAGTATAACGATACAGGTAAACTCGCCGTCGGCCTAGCGGTAGGGAAAGAAGGATACCTCAAAGTATCAAAATTCAATGCATATACTGTGCCTTTCATGTCGCAAGTTGCTCTACAGTCAGGTGAGATTGGTGATGACTTCGCCTATTACTTCGCGACTTCCAATCAAACTCCTTCAATTGTAAGCGTTGGTGTTTTAGTCGACGTGGATACATCTATCAAAAGCGCAGGAGCACTAATATGTGAGTTACTGCCAGGACATGAAGAATCGGATATTATTTACTTGGAGAACATCGCCACCAAGATGATGCCTATTTCGACTTTACTAGCTGAAGATAAAACGATTGAAGATATCTGTTCTATGTACTTTGAAGATTTTGAGCTTCTGGAAAAGGAGACAGTATCATATCACTGTGACTGTGATAGAAACCGCTTCTTGCGTGGTATTAGGCTGCTTAAGTCTGATGATTTAGCGAATATCTTAGAAGATGAAGAAATAACAATTCAGTGCGAATTCTGTAATAAAGTCTATCATTTTAAACGTCAGGATATACTGCAAGATGTTTAAGATTGGAAATATAAATATAGAAGGGCCGGTTATAGCCGGGCCAATGGCCGGTATAAGCAATACTGCCTTCAGAGAACTATTATATGAAAGTGGTGCTGAACTCGTCTTTAGTGAGATGGTATCTGATAAGGGCATTGTCTATAAAAATCAAAAGACACTAAAGATGTGTGAGGTATCAGATGACTATCATCCCGTAGCTATGCAGCTATTTGGAAGTGACCCTTCCTCTATGGTTGAGGCTGCTATTTATCTCGATAAATATACGTGTTGCGATATAATTGACATCAATATGGGCTGCCCCATGCCAAAAGTCACCAAGACTGGTGCTGGCTCTGCTTTGATGCATACGCCTGAATTAGCTGTTGAGATTGTTAAGTCTATCATTGAACATGTCGATAAACCGGTGACCGTTAAGATGCGCTTAGGTTATCGCAAGAGTGAGCAGAATTATCTTGAGCTTTCTTGTGCCCTTGAAAAGGTCGGTGCAGCTGCTATAACACTACACGCAAGAACACGCGAACAGATGTATGATGGTTTAGCTGATTGGTCAGCTATAAAACGGCTTAAGGAGAACCTATCTATTCCAGTCATCGCCAATGGCGATATGAAGTCAGTAGAGGATATTGTTAGGTGCAAAGAATTGACTGGCGCTGATGGTTTCATGATATGTAGGGGTCTTATCGGTAATCCGTTTATAGTTCGTGATGGCAATAATCAGCTTATGAATGGACACTACGAGCCTACAACATTAATTGACAGACTAGCTCTGTGTATGCGTCATGCCCAAAAGCTGTCTGTAATTTATGGTGAAGATAGAGCCCTTAAGTTGATGCGAGAAGTCACGCCCCATTATATACGTGGCGTGCCAGGTAGTAGTAAACTACGTGCCCAGACTTCTAAGATATCGACGCTTGATGAGCTACGAGAGATATTGGATGAGCTCATCAAAGCTATAACAGTTAAATCTCCTTGATAGCAAATAATATGAAGATAGGAATTATTGATTTAGGTAGCAATACAATACATCTTTCCATCTATCATTATGAAGGCATTAATTTTCACTTGCTAAGTAAAAAGAAGGTTATGGCGGGCATAACTTCTTATGTGGACAATGGTAAACTTAGCCAAGAAGGACTAGACAAGATATGCAATATTCTACTTTCGTATAAGAAACTTTTAGAGAATTTTAAAGTAGATGAAGTGCGTTGTTTTTCTACCGCAGCTCTTAGAATAGTTGACGATAAAGAGATGGTACTAGCTTCAATCAAGAAGCGAACAGGTATAGATATCGACATCATAAGCGGACAAAAAGAAGCCGAACTAGACTTTATAGCATCTAAGCTATCACTTGATGTCCGTGAGGGCATAGTCATTGATATTGGTGGTGGTAGCACGGAGCTCGTTTCCTTTAAAGATGATAAAATTATTGATTCTTTCTCTTTACCAATTGGCTCTTTAGTTCTTTATGACAGACACGTTAAAGATATAATTGCAACTGCTGAAGAGATGTCTAACATTTCTAGTGATGTATTAGCCGAACTAGAGCACATTAAAGATAGTTCAATCATAAATGGTAACTTCAAGAAAGCTATTGGCGTAGGCGGTACTAACCGCGCTGCCTTGCGTCTTATAAACGATATAAAAAAACGCAAGGCTAAAAGTTTCATTACTAAGGAACTAATTGATTTATTGGAATATTTAAATAGCAATGATGGTGTAAGGAAAATTATGAAAGTCTGTCCTAATCGTATTCATACAATCATCCCTGGCGCCATTCTTCTTTCAAATGTCCTTAATAAGACCAACATCGATGAAGTAATCTTATCCAAGTACGGAGTAAGAGAAGGATATCTATATAGTGAAGTACTCCTAAAAGCTTATCGGTCGTGAAAAACGTCGTCTCTTTTAGTCGAAAGTCAACTTTAGATACTTGTTTTTTTAAAGTTCATGACGTAAAATCCCATCTTCGACAGTTGCAGAAGTGTAAAACGAGCGTATCTCCCTTATATAT
>CAZXIB010000059.1:0-6568 GCA_964639815.1 uncultured Thomasclavelia sp.
ATTGGTGGCATCGATCTTATCTTGGCTGATAATGAGACATCTTATTACTATGGTCATATTGGCTATCACATTGATAAACAATATCGTGGTCATCATTTTGCCAGAACTGCTTGTATTTTAGTCATGCAAGAAGCCGCAAGAGACTTTGATATGCACGAGTTCATCATCACCTGTAATCCTGATAACACCCCATCTATTAAGACTATCGAGGGTCTACCTAAGTGGTCTTTTATTGAGAGGGTAAAAATACCTAAACATCACCCCTTATTTTGGCGGGGCGAAAGAGAGAAATTAGTATATCGCGTATCTTTATGAGGAATTTAATTAAACGTATATCTAGCCGCATAATAGAGTTTTTGACTAGTAGAGTCTTTCTAGTAGGGATGATACTGATTTTTCAGCTCATTGTCATAACGACCTTCATTTTTGGTATGGGTTCGACATACAGAGGCTTTGGCATCGCCATAAACATCTTTAATGTCATCCTAGTAGTCCGTGTCATCAACCAACACAAGAACACCTCTTATAAGTTGGCTTGGGTTTTGATTATAGGTGTTTTGCCCTACTTTGGTGGGATAGTGTATCTCATGTTTGCAGAGAAGCGAGTGCCTAAGGCCTTAAGGGGTAGGATACTACAGGTATCCAGTGAATCAAGAACCTATTTTGACTCTAAAAAAGAGGCTACTATCAAAGATGGTGATGTCCGCAACCTCTTTGACTACATCAAAAATACTAGTGACTATCCCTACTACAACAACACCAGTACCGAGTACTTTAAGATAGGAGAAGAATACTTTGCCAAAGTCTTAGAAGAGATAGCCAAGGCCGAGCACTTCATCTTTATCGAGTCCTTCATCGTCAAGGATGGGTATATGCTTAAGACCTTGACTAAGGCGCTAAAGGAGCGCATTGCAGATGGCGTAAAGGTCTACATGTTATATGATGACGGGGGTTGTATCACCTGTCTTCCACAAGACTTCGTAAAAAATATGAAGTCCATCGGTATCAACTGTGTGCCATTTTCTCCAGTTTCCATTAAGCTATCACTACTGTCTAAGTCTAATAACCGCTCCCATCGCAAGATGATTGTCATCGACAATAGAGTCGCCTTTACAGGTGGTTACAATATAGCTGATGAATACATCAATCACATCGTCCGCTTTGGCCATTGGAAGGATACGGGAGTGATGTTGGAGGGGGATGCTGTTTGGTCTTTTACGCTCATGTTTATCCAGTTTTATAACGCTAGTGTTGCACCCAAAGAAAGACTGGCCTATTTAGATTATCGCTATCGCTATGACCACGACAGCTCCGATAATGTCGTTTTACCATTTTCGGATAGTCCAACAGATGATATAGACTTATCGCATGATACTCATAGTTTACTTATCCATAGTGCTAAGAAGTATATTTACATCCATACACCATACCTGGTCTTAGACTACGATATGGTTCAAGCTCTAAGTATCAAAGCCAGATCGGGGGTTGAAGTCATCATCACGGTACCGCATATACCTGATAAGAAGACAGTCTTCTTGATAACCAAGTCTAACTGCAGCGCTCTAGTCAAGGCTGGGGTAAAGATATACGAATACACACCAGGTTTTATCCATTCTAAACTGATAATAGTTGATGATAAGATTGCCTCAATCGGCACCTACAACATGGACTATCGCTCTTATTACCTCAACTATGAGTGTGGTGTTTTGATAGCCCAAGACGATGAGATAGCCAAGATGAAAGAAGACTACCTTGAGACACTTAAAGTATCAACGCGGATAACAGAAGAAGACGCTCATACTAATATCATCGTCCGAATATTCAGGGCGATATTGAATGTCTTTGCACCTTTAATGTAAAATAGGTGCATGCTTGAGATAAGTGACCAGATGCAAGCCCAGGCCCTGCTCAAAAGCGGGGTTCTTCTCTGTTTTAGAGATGGGACACTGGTATATAGATACGATGATAGCTATATCATCAAAGCCTTAGGACATCGCCTTCAGCTTAGTGAAGATGACTTCTTTGCCCTTTATGGCGATAGTGAGCTTTATATACCAGAAGATAACAGTGTCTACATTGATGACACAAAAGATTATGATTATTACGCATACTGGAATAGATAAGGGGGAATAAATGAAAACATCATTAGTACTTGAAGGCGGAGGCATGCGCGGTGCCTATACAGCCGGCTGTTTAGCTTGGCTGATTGATAATAATATAAGCTTTGATACAGCTTTTGGCATATCGACAGGTGCTGTCCACCTGTGCTCGTTTCTCTGTGGCAGTACTGACTATCTATACACTTTATCGACTGATTTAATCGCCGATAAATTAATAGTAGGCATAAAGCCATTACTAAGAGAGGGGTGCATAGTTGGCTATGGTTATCTCTTTGATCACATCTTGCCTGAGATAAAGCACTTCGACATCGACAAGGCCAAGGCTTCTAAGACCAATGCCTACTTCGGTGTATATGACATCGATAAAGGTACAACTTATATAGACATCAAGGATTTAGACCCCAAGATGGACTTACTTAAGGCATCTTGTACACTACCAGTCATAGGCAAGGCCGTTAAATATGAAGGGAAGAGGTATTTAGATGGTGGCATCACCAAGATGATACCGATAGAAGCAGCCATAGATAAGGGCGCAGATAACTATTTAGTAATAACGACTAAACCCAAAGACTTTGTAAGAAAGCCAGCCACAGCTCTTGAAAAGATACTGATGCGTTTAATATACTTACGCCATCCCAATATATCTAAAGACTATGCCGTTAGACATATCAACTATCAAAAACAGATTGACATCATAAATGACCTTGTCAAAAAGGATAAAGCAGTCTACATCTATCCTTCAAAGACAATACCAGTCAAAAGGATGAGTGGTGATAAAGCTGACCTTAGGACATTGTATGATTTAGGCTATAAGGACATGGAAGCCAATAAAGAAGTCTTATTGGCCAAGTTCTCGCACAAGTAGTCACAGGTGTCGCCATCCCAACAACATTTGAAGAGCTAGCAGAAGACGCAATCGACTATTATACGTACCAAAAAGGTGGTTAGTATCTGACAGAAAAAGAGAAACTGACGTATCCACTTTTGAACCGTAAAGTGATATCGAGAATAGTTGATAGACCTAATACCAAATCATAAACACGACCTGCAATGTTCAGGTCGTTAGTTTAATTATTGATGAAGACAAGTATTAATCGGGTATATTGCTATTAATTACTCAGCAATATAGAGTAAGTAATACTCTTCCCAAGTCAGACCTGTCTCATAGACACCAGTAGCATACTCTACACCGACATAGCGTATCTGATAAGGTGTAAAGTCGTAGCCAGTGATACTGCTTTTATTTTCGGGGTAGCGGATGATAAAGCCATATTCATGGGCGTGTTCGACGATAAACTGGTATTCATCAGTGTTGACAAAGTTGGATAGACTCTCATTGGCGGAGTCGACGATTGTAACACTTAGACCGGTTTGTGATTCACTGTGACCAGCTCTTGTTGTAACAGCGTCAGCAGCATCAGTACTACTGTATGAATCATAGATAGTGGCTTGGTCTTCATATGACCTGTAACCACTTAGGGCATAGATGTACAGACCCTCTTCACGCATGGCATCAACCATGGCAATAAAAGCCGTATAGGCATCGTTATTAAGTTGCACCCCATCAGAGGCGTATTGGACAGTTAAAGGTACTAGTTGGTCAGGGATATACTCACCTAGTGAATACTTCTTCGAGACTAAAACAGAGCTAGTTCCGATATCTAGTGCTTCTGATACGTTTTCGTAAGCGTTCAAGTAGTCGCCATCTAATATAAATGAGCCATCACTGTTGTTTTCGCGATTGGTTATGCAGTCACTGATGTAGGTGGCCGTTGTCGTCTGAAGGTCAAAGACTAATAGTGGCACTAGTTCATTGAAGTCGAGCTCTCTAAAGAGGTTGATGACGGCATCTTCGCTATAGCCTTTAGCCAATAACTTATCATAGAGAAGGAAGTCATCTTCTGTAAGTGAAGTCTCTATGACATATAAGATGAGATAGTCGCTATTGAAGTCATCTTGACTGACTTCTTGATCGAGGTAGTCAGAGTAATAGTTATTGGCGATGATGGTAGCAGCAAGACCTTTATTCTTGATGGCTTCAATAGCCGTTTCACTAAAGCCTAAAGCTTCTAGATGTCTTGTCGTTATGAAGTCTGGTATCTTGATAAGGGAGATGACCGCCAGCATAAGAACGATGACAAGTGCTAAAAAGCGTCTTTTTATCGCTAATCGAACACGTTTTTTAGGTCTATTTATCTCACTCATATAACACCTCCGCAAATAGGGTAAAAGGATGTATTTTTGGTGGCAAGGATGTAAAATGCAGAATCTCGTCTTTGACGGGATGTTTGAAAGAAAGGCGGCAAGACCAAAGAGCTAGTTGGCCGCTAGTAGCGTTACCATATCTGTGGTCACCATATAGGGGATGGCCTCTATGACTAAACTGGACACGGATTTGGTGACTGCGTCCTGTGTTCAAATCGATATCCACTAGGGCTAAGCCCTCTTTTCTAGCTAGCACTTCATAGCTTAGCTTAGATGGTTTACCATTCTCGTTAACACTTACCATATTGGTCCTGTGGTCTTTTAGTAGCCTATCTTCTAAACAGTCCTTTTCTTTTAAGTCATCATCTTTGACGATGGCATAGTAGTGCTTTTCTATACGGTGTTCTTTAAAAGCCTTTTGCAGTCTAGCGGCAGCCTTACTAGTCCTCGCAAAGACCATGAGACCACCGGCAGGCCTATCTAATCGGTGTACTAGACCCAGATATACATTACCAGGTTTTTTATACTTGTCCTTGATATAGGCCTTAAGGGCCGACAATATGTCGAGGTCGTTACTATCATCAGCTTGACTTGGCATATTGAAGGGCTTATTTGCGACAAGGACGTGGTTATCCTCGTAGATGATGTCAATCATAGAAGTCGCGTGCTTAGGCCACAGGGTAATATGATATCAGTACCCCTGACCTCTAGTCCTAACTCATCACTATAGACTTCCTTATCAGGAAATATTGTCTTCATGAGGTTAGTCATGACAGTCGTTGAATAGCCTGTTGTATAGGAGTTGACGATAAGAAAGAGATAGTCATCAGCTAAGAGGTCTTTGGCAAGTCTTAATAGTTCAACAATCTGGTCTTTGAACTGAAAGACTTCACCACTAGGTCCTCGACCATAGGATGGTGGATCCATGATGATACCTTGATACTTTCTGCCTCTTCTAATCTCCTTTTGCATAAACTTCTTACAATCTTCAACGATGAAGCGGATGTAATGGTCATCAAGTTTTGATAGGTGCATGTTTTCTTTGGCCCAGGCCACCATACCCTTAGCCGCATCGACATGGACGACCTCTTTAGCTCCGGCCTTACTGGCAACCATTGTAGCGGCACCGGTATAGGCAAAGAGGTTGAGAACTTTGATGTCTTTGTCTTTTGCCGCTTCTATCTTTTCCGTGATGTAGTCCCAGTTAGCAGCCTGTTCAGGAAATAGACCGGTATGTTTGAAGTTGGTTGGTGATATCTTGAAAGTTAGGTCACGATAGCTAATAGTCCAGTATTCCGGAAGGTCTTTATAGAATTTCCAATGTCCGCCACCACTAGAAGAACGGTGGTAGACGGCATCGGCCTTATGCCATACTTCTTCCTTAGTCTTAGGCCATATAGCCATGGGGTCAGGACGGCGCAAGACTGTGCCTTTCCAAGATTCAATCTTCTCGCCATCACCGGCATCTAATAGGATGTATTCGCTTAGCGTTTTGCCTATAAGCATGAGCCAATTATAGCACATGTATAAACCACTACATTACCCCTTTACACATAATATTATGTAATGTATAGTATAGGAAAAGGAGGTCTTAAATGGATGCTCAATCAAAGAAGGGGATATTAGAGGTATGTGTACTGGCCTCTTTGATAGAAGGACCATCCTATGGTTATAAGATTGTCCGTGACCTCAAAGAAGTTGTTGATATAAAAGAATCAACTCTCTATCCCATATTGCGACGTTTAGAGAAGGGCAGTTATCTTACAACCTACACTCAAGAGGCTAATGGTCGCTTGCGTAAGTTTTATGCATTAACGAAAAGGGGCCATCAGAAAATCTTAGACTACATCGAAGATTATAAAGAGCTATTAGCTATATATAGGTATATTGAAAGGTGCGTAAAATGAAAGAAAGGTTTTTAGACGAGCTAACAAAGATTTTAAAGGAGTACGAAGTAAGTGATATCTCAGAGATTATCACCTATTTTGATGAGATGATAGAAGATGCCAAAGATAGCGGACTCACCGAAGAGGCCATCATAAAAGGTCTTGGGTCTATTGAAGAGATTGCCCTAGTCTTAAAGGGAAGAGAAGGCACAAACGATGAAGATGAAGAAGATGGTGTCTATTCAGCTTATAACGAGGGTAATCGTCGTGTTTTCAATGCGCCATTATCTAGTCTAAGGCAAATATCTATTGACTTAGCTGATGATGATGTCGTTGTAAGCGAAACGGAAGACAATT
>CAZXIB010000060.1:0-6553 GCA_964639815.1 uncultured Thomasclavelia sp.
TTAGTATTTAGTTCAGCATGTATCTCTAGACCTACTACAACTTCATACTCCATCACAGTACCTCCTTAGTAGCATTCTTTAGACCAGTAATATCTTCTATGGCCTTAGCTATCCCGAACATCTTTTCCTCACTAAATGTTTTGCACATGAGGTGGATGCCAATTGGCATATCATCTTTAAAACCCATCGGTAAAGACATAGAAGGGAAACCCCCAAAGTTACCAATAACCATGTGATTTTCCGCTATCAGATATTCATCAGATAATTCATCAGTAGACTTTTCTAAGAGCTTTGGGGCAATTGAACCACTTGATGGGGCAATAATCGCATCTGCATACGTTAATTCTTTTAGCATTGAATCAACAATAAGCCTTCTGATTTTCTGCGCCTTCTTTAGTAATCTGTCTTGGTTCTCCAAAAAGAGTGAATAAGAACCAATAACGAAACGTTTCTTGATAAAGGACGAGAAACCACGTGTCCTAGTTTTCATCATGACTTCTTCCATACTATCGCCATCAACGCGATGCCCAAAGCGAACCCCATCGAGGTTGGCATGGTTAGCCGTCGCCTCAGCATTGGCGATGATGAAGTATGTAGGGAAGATACACTTCATTAAATCGTCATCAAAATATACTTCTTTGGTGATGGCGCCCTTCTTCTTTAGACCATCAACAACCTTATTAAATTGTTCAAGAATTGTCGAATCACTTATGGCTCTTATGACATTACCAAAGACTAATATCTTCTTATCCTTTACATTACTATCAATCAACTTAGAATATTCTAAAACAGACTCATCTAAACATGATGTCATATCCTTTTCATCATGCCCAGCCAATACTTCTAAAGCTAGTGCAGCATCCTCTACATTAGTAGTAAAGTATCCAACATGATCCAGCGAAGAAGCATATGGTATGATGCCATAGCGGGATATACGTCCATAAGTAGGCTTAACGCCAACGATGCCACAAAAAGATGCCGGTTTTCTTATGCTATCACCAGTATCTGTGCCAATAGCTAGTGGCACAGCTCCACTGGCAACTAGTGCTGCACTACCACCAGATGAGCCACCACTTATACGCGAAGTGTCATGCGGATTAAGACAAGGGCCAATATTAGCCGTTCTATTAGTGCCGCCCATAGCAAGCTCATCCATTGAAGACTTGCACACAAACACCGCACCTGAATCACGCAATTTCTCAACAATAGTCGCATCATAGATAGGTACATAGTTATCAAGGATGTCACTAGCAGCAGTGGTCTTTATACCTTTTATAGAGATATTGTCCTTTAAAGCTACAGGTATTCCAGCTAACTTACCTTCATGAGCTTGCATCGGTTCAATAAAGGTTATTGAGGCATTGAGTTTATCTTGTAAGTCTCTTACCTTCTTATAAGAGGCTGTAGCTCTATCGGCAATATCTAAAGACATTAGTTCTTCTATATTCATTACTGCACCACCTTAGGCACGACGATGTGCCCTTCTTTGACCTTTGCGGCATTAACGGTTGCTTCCTCTTGACTTATAACGTGACTTTCTTCATCCTGTCGCATATACCCTATAAATACCTCAAGGGGATAGACCATTTCTGAAACACCTTCGGTATCAACAGCTTCCAAAAGAGCTACTTGTTTTTCAAAAGTTTTGAAATCCTCAATAATCTCTTCTATCTCATCATCTCCCAATTCGAACATCAGCATATTAGCCAGTTGTCTTATCTCTTCAGCTTTCATTCTTTATCATCTCCATAAATTCTTCTTCACTTAGCGTAGCTACACCAAGATTTATTGCCTTGTCTAGTTTACTACCCGCTTCTTTGCCATAGATGACAAAGTCAGTCTTTTTAGAAACAGAACCAGTCACATTCGCCCCAAGACTCTCAAGCAATTCTGTCGCCTTTAGACGACTGTAGTGTTCTAGTGTTCCTGTTAAAACGCAGGTCTTTCCCGTAAAGGCTGAGTCTTTTACTTCTTTTTTCTCACTAGTCATCTTAAGGCCGAGTTCTTTTAGGTTGCTAATTAATTGACGGTTATGTTCATCGGCAAAGAAATCAACGATGCCCTCAGCGGTGATGTATCCAATATCTCTTATAGCCTCTAGCGTTTCTATATCGGTAGCTATAAGTTTATCGATATCTCCAAAGTGTTCGGCTAAGACTTCAGCAGCCTTAGCCCCAACGCGTGGTATGCCCAAGCCCGTCAAGAAGTCGCTGAGGTCTCTATCTTTTGAGGCTTCAATCGCTTCGACTAAGTTATCATAGGACTTCTCACCAAACTTATCGAGCGAAAGTATCATATCACGTTTATCTTTTATGCGATAGATATCAGCAAAACTTTTAAGTATCCCCTTCTCGTAGAAAGTCGTGACTCTTTTCTCGCCTAGACCTTCGATATCCATGGCCCCACGAGAGGCAAAGTGTACTATTGCTTGTACGATTCTAGCTGGACAATCGTTATTTAGGCAGTATTGGTCTGCTTCATCCTCTAGCTTATGTATAGACGACCCACAAACTGGACAAGTTTTAGGAAAGCTATAAGGCACACTGCTTTCTGGTCTTCTTTCTTTTATCGTTTTGACTACTTCTGGTATGATATCGCCAGCCTTTCGCACCACAACCGTATCACCAACACGAATATCGCGCTCTTTGATATAGTCTTCGTTATGTAAAGTAGCATAAGAAACGGTTGAACCTTGTATTTTGACACTTTCTAAATGGGCATTGGGTGTACACCTACCTGTCCTTCCAACCGTTACAAAGATATCTTTTACAATAGTTAAAACTTCTTCTGGAGGAAACTTATAGGCGATGGCCCACTTGGGGATACGGGATGTATAACCTAATTCTCTTTGGATAGCGTAGTCATCAACCTTTATGACCATGCCATCAATCTCATAAGGCAAGCTATCGCGCCTGGCGATGGTTTCCTCTATATAAGCATATATCTCTTCTGCGGTGCGCAATATCTTATAGTTGTCATTGACCTTAAGACCTAAAGAAGAAGCATTCTCTAGCGATGAATGATGGTTTGTCTGTGCATCATCAATGACGTGATACCAAAAGGCGTCAAGTCCGCGCTTTGCCGTCACATTGGCATCAAGCTGACGCATGGAACCAGCGGCTGCATTTCGAGGATTGGCAAAGGGTTCTTGTCCTGCTTTTTGTCTTTCGATGTTACATCTATTAAAAGCGGCTTTAGGCATATAGACCTCACCACGTATTTCATAGCGCCCCTCTCTATTGATATGTTTTGGGATAGAGCGGATGGTGCGGATGTTGTTGGTGACATCTTCTCCTATTAAACCATCACCACGGGTAGTGGCCATCGTGAGGTCGCCATCTTGATAGATTAGGTTCATGGCTAAGCCGTCAATTTTATACTCAACACAAAAGTCAATATTGCCATGTTGTGATTTAATCTTATTAACCCAATCCACTAATTCTGCATAAGAAAAGATATCGCCCAAAGACATCATAGGTCTTTCATGAGTTACCTTATTAAAGGCTGTCAAAATGTCATAGCCAACTCTTACTGTCGGACTATCGGGGTCATATTCCTCGGGATATTGAGCTTCTAACTCTTCAAGCTCCCTAAAAAGCTTATCATATTCGCTATCAGGGACTGTCGGGGCATCTAGTGTATAGTACTCATAAGCATATTGTTTTAATAGTTTTCTAAGATGAAAAAGGCGCTCTTTACTCATGGCATGATTATAACACAGAAGAAACAAATAAAAGGGGCGACCTCAGTCGCCCAATGCTTCAAAGAAGGTATCGATAGTTGTCTCTATCATCATATAGTCCGTCGCCCCACCATAGTAATAGATGCTACAGGAAGAAAACTGCTCGACTAGCTCACGTAATGCTTTAATGCTGTCAGTATCTTGGTATTGATAGACGTTGTAAAAGTCATCATCGCTCTTATATTGCAAGATTACCCAATAGCTCGTCTCATCATAGTCATAGACATCGGATGTATCCTTGAAGTCCTCATAGAGGTAGTCTTCATAGGCAATCAGTGCCTCTAACTCATCAGCGTCATCCATGACATAAGCGTAGGCGCTGATATCATACTGAATATCCTCGCTGTAGTCATAATAGAAGACGTAGAGACTTACATACTCGGCCCTTGTAACAGTACGATAAGAAGTGCTAAAGCCAAATCCATCAGTCACATCGCTAACTACTATAATAAGGGAAGAAGCGATAATAGCCGTAGCAAATAGTAATAAGTCTTTCTTAATAATCTGAATCTTACGGCGATATATGAAGTTCATAATGAGATAGGCCACAAATATCGTCAAATACAACAGCAACACAATAAATAAATGTGTATTTAAGAAACCAATCATAAGACATAAACACAAAGTCGTAAGACCTATAACTAAAGGATAGGCAAAGAAGTTGCGTGATATAGTCTCAGCGTATTCTGTTTTGTGGGTTTTGTTGTCGTGGAAGATACTGGCGATTGATATGAGTATGACTATTAATATTTCAACTAGTAAGAAAGAATCAAAACTCTGTACAAAACTGCCATCCAAGTTGCCGATGCATATTACCAAAGGCTTAAGTAAGGCCAGTATCGAGAAATAGCTCAAGAAAGTAGGTGACACATCTATCGCAAAGATATTCGAATAGAAGAAAATGGCAATGACACCGTATACCAAAAACGGCAAGACAATATAAGCTAAAGTAATGACGATACTATCGATAGTCGAATAGGTCTTGTAGATGATAGCTATTACCATAAGTGATATAGCCAAGACTAACAGTATCAATATGACCATCGAAGCAATGTATGCTTCTATCGAGAAATAACCGAAGGATAATAAGAATGGTATTACGGTTCCCAGTATGGCGAATAGGACAATCTGACCAACTAAATGAACATAGTTAGTGATAAGTATCTTCGTCTTAGACACAGGTAGACTAAGATAGGAATCTAAAGCCCGTTTGGAATGTAGGTAGCTATAGTAGATAAAGGGTAATACTAAAGCTTCCACAAGAGCTATAAAAGCTGTTAAGACAAAGGACGTTATCATAGTATTCGGTATTGAACTATACGGATAGAACAGGAAGAAACAAGTCGGCAATAAACCACCGATTAACAGAAACAAACTCAAGTGCTTCTTAGAGCGTATTAAATAGATTAAAAATTCTCTATCCATTAATTGTACCTCGCTGTTCTACTTCGTAAATGAATAGCTCCTCAAAATCGACTGGTAAAACATCGATTAATAAGGGCTCATAAGTTTCAAGTTTCTCTGTCACTTCTTGTGGGTCGCCTTTAGCGACAAGTGTCAAAACACGTCCCTGATCAGTCTTGTGTAATATCTCTAAATCAGTAATTTCAACTGAATCACACTCTTCTTTGAAGACTATTTGATATTTGTTAATCTGGCTCTTGGCGATAGATAAGTCCCCAGAGGTCTTAATCACACCATCTTCAAGTAAACCAAAACTATCACAGATATCTTCTAGCTCCTTAAGGTTATGACTAGATATGATAATACTGACATTCTTATCAGAGATTAGCTCCGCTATCGCCTTTTTGAAATGTAGTCTTACTAGCGGATCTAAGCCATCAAAAGCCTCATCTAACAGTAATAACTTAGGTTTAATAGCCAGCGCCATGATAAGAAAGGCTTGTCGTTTCATACCCTTAGAGAAAGAGTTAATCGGAACGCATGGATCTAAGCCAAAGAGATTTAAGTACTTATAGTAAGACTCTTTGTCAAAGTTATAGAAACTTGAATAAAATTCGACTAAATCATTAATAGAAGATGCCCTAGTGAACCACGGATCTTCCCCTACTAGTAGTATTTCTCTTCTGATATCTGGACTATCGGCAATCCTTGCCCCATCAAAGCTAACAGAACCGGCATCAACACTATAGACACCGGCGATGAGTCTGAGCAATGTGCTCTTGCCTGCTCCATTGATGCCAACTAGACCAAATATATGGCCATCTTCTATCTTTAGATGACAACCCTTTAGGACTGGATGTCCGCCGAGATCTTTATATACACCATTTATCTCTAACATTTGACCTCCTCATAGACTTCGTTGATGATGTTGAGTATTGTCGATTTTGAAATGCCTTGGCTTTTAAACCCGATAATATCTTTTCTGATTGTTGTTAAGAGCTCTTCAGCATCCCATTTCCTGTCTTCACTTATGAAGGCCCCTTTCTTAGACAGGATGTAAATGTAACCGTCCTCTTCAAGCTTCTGGTAGGCCTTTTGAACGGTATTGGGATTAATACCTAAGTCTACAGACAGCTCACGGACTGAAGGTAGCTTGTCATTGGGCCTTAGTACTCCCGTCTGAATAAACTTGAGAATCTGATCACGAATCTGTTCATAGATAGAATCTTTACCATGTAAGTTAATTGTGAACACAATTCCTCCTTTCTGTATTATCTGTATTAATTGTATTATTTGTACTATACCTTGTCAACAAAAAAACAGCACAACCTGCTATTTGGTAATGTATGCTGTTTTGTTTCAGATTTCGTTTGGTTAATTATCGCCTCTGTGATAGCGAATCTTCAT